>JABDKH010000038.1 GCA_013002345.1 Rhodothermales bacterium | reverse complement strand
CCACAGACCCCTCGACGGGCTCGGGGTGACGATTTCCTGCGGCCTCATCGTGACGACGGTGTGGTGGGCCATCGTCGGAGCGAGCGAGCGTCAGCGAGCGCGGCAGTCTGGAGCAGTTCGGAATGCTTCGTCGGCGCTGGGCGCACTTTGGAGATCTGGAATGCTCGTGCGAACCACACGAAGATCCTAGGCCGTCTCTCATTTCGGACCCAGAATCATTGTGGGCCTTGAGCAAGCAACAAGTTCAGGACAGCTCTTGCGATCGATGATGCCATCGACTTCCTTTAGCCCTATACCGTTTTCACACGGATGGCCCGCTGTTGGGCGCTACACCTGTTTTCCAAGATCGGACTGGGAGATGCTAGTCATGCCTGAATCAAAAAGTTGTGTAGCGGTATTCGGTGTCGGCCGCTCGGGAACTTCGTTAGCTATGAAACTACTGAATGGAGTTGGACTGCGGCTTTCTCCAGATCTAGTGCCTCCATCACCTGACAACCCGACGGGACACTTTGAGGATCTCCGGATCAATCGCGCCCAGCAGGGCCTCATCAAATCAATCGGGATGTATGCACTTCTGCCAAGACCAGCCGATTGGGTAAGTGCGCCCGCCTACCTGGAGACGAAGAAGACGTTAGTGGCCATTGTCGAGGAGGAGGTGAACCGTGACTATCGTCCGTGGGGATTCAAGGATCCACGAACCTGTCTCTTCTGGCCCCTTTGGGAAGAGGTACTGAGAGAACTAGACATTACCCCCCATGTTGTTTTTTGTGTGCGGCCTAGCAGCAGCGTGGTCAGTTCACTCATGACGGCATACGGCTTGCCCCAAGACCTGTCCGAGGGTATCGTCCTTTACCGGACCTTTCATGCCCTACGCGATGTCCAGCACCCATTCTTCTTCTTACACTATGATCGCTGGCAACAGGACCCTATTTCCCGGATAACAGCCCTTGCGGCCCACTGCGGACTCGACGGTCAGGGCGTTGATATGGAAGGGATCATCCGGGAGAATATTCGTCCGGAGTTGAATCGAGAGGGCTTGAGTAAGCTGCAACTGTCAACCTCCTTGCTTGAGCTTGATCACCTCTTAGCTAGCTTTGACGGGTCGGACTATGATCCGGAGCGCATCGATTACTGGTGCCAATCGGTGGAGAAAAGCATGGACGACCTGGACTTCATATTGCGGGGTGTCGAACGTTTATACAGGCTAAACGGTATACAACTCTTCCGCACGCATCCAAAAGGTAGGAGCTTCGTTGTCAGGACGAAGGCTGTCTTGAAACGGTACCTTCGTCGCTGACGAGTTTGGATTGGACCGACACGCCCACCTTCGTGCTTGTCGCTCAGGATCCTCGTCATCCCGGAATTGTTGATCTGGCGTACGTGTGGTCCCGGCTCTCGAATCCACTTTTCGCCAAGCCTCACAGTGCGGTCGTGATCGTCAAATCAGATGTGGTCCAAGCAGGTTTGTGGCCATGGCCCTAGGGCTTCATTCCTGGATGTAGCGCCCTCACTCATTGATGATGATTGCTCAGTCCTTGAGAGCCGGCTAGTGACTCTCCACCATTCCCGCAATAGGATCCGATCGAAGTGAGAAACGATAAGTATGCCCGAACCCGGGCTTATGTGTACATCTGTCCGTAGAGGTCCCATTTGCGTAAAACCCCAAGTCCGCTACAGCGGCTCAACGGCTTATCCCGGACGCAGCAACACCGCCGGCTCGTCTTGCATCGACCGCCGTCCGACTGTTTCACTCGGCAAGCAGTTCGTGCACGACATCCTCGACTCGTTTGTCGCGGTCCGAATTGAGTACGCGATCACGCATTGTCGTCACTCGCGTTTTGATCTCGGCGTTTTCCAATATGCCATCAATCTTGGCCCGGATCTCCTCTGGCGTCTCGCCTCGTATGTCACCTTCTACGCCAATGCCATGATAGACTACACGAGCCGTGTTGCCAGGCATATCCAGGAATTCCTGGTTATACACAATCATCGGAACCCCGAAGTGGACGCATTCAGCGATGGTGTTTACTCCTCCGTGTACCAGTGCCAGATCTGCTTGTCCAAGCACTTGTAGCTGGGGCACCCAGTCGAAGCAGTGGACGTTTTCAGCGCTTAGTTCACCGAGCTTTCGCATCTGGTCCTCGCCGACTGGGACGATCAGATCCCAGTCAGGTCGGCTTGCAGCTGCCTCGAATAGACGATAAAGGAACGCCTCAATTGTCTTGAAAAAGGATCCAAATCCACAATAAATAAGGACGCGATTGCCATCTCGTCGGTGCCGAGAAAGTATAGACTCCAGTTGCGCATTGGAGTCGGTGCTGGTGCTTTGATCGACTCGCTGAGGATTGATCATAGGTCCCATATAATGCACAGTTCGTGGCGGTTTGTGAGGGAATTCCATTTCGAGAGATCTCAAGCAGAGCAACGGCAATGATTTGTAGGAGAACGGTATCTGCCACTGATAGAGTTCGATATGCTTCCGGAGTTTTACGCCGTGCAAGTTCGCGAGAGCTTTCAGCACGGAGATTCTGTCGGCTCCTGGGTGCCGGACACCCTCGCGAAACGCTAGGCGGGTCTTGTGCAAGTGCAACCAGCGCCAGTAAAGCTCAATACCTGCACGACTACCCTTCCAGGTTTGTCCCGGGATAATACCTTTGTGAGGAGGAGGGATACGCGGTTTCCGCCAGATGGCAAACCATGTGCTAGTAAGCGCGAGCGGTAAATCCAAAGACAGGGCGATGATGATATGTTCGTGAAGTTCACGATCAATCAATACCAGGTCGGGTTGCATCTCAGTGAGTTCAGCCGCAACACGTTCAACACCCAGAGCCTCGATGGCTTTGCGACGACGATTCGACGTGTCCATCAGCCGCCGGACCCACGGGACGTTTTTGTCGACTCGCGACCACTCCGAATATGTATTCGGGGTGAGCTGTACATACGGAAAGCCGGCCGCTGTTACTGCGGCCTGGCAGTCTCCGGGACTGGCACATGAGACCCTGTGGCCATCGGCGTTGAGTCGCCGCATCAACTCAAGGCTGGAGTACAGGCCCCCAGTAAGTCCACTAGGAATGCAAAGCACATGTGCCATTGATTCTGCCGGATATCGCTCTCATTTGGCCTGAAAGACCCCACATGGCTCGGTCACATAGACCTTGTCAGGTGCCTCTGTGCAGACGGTCAATTCTAGTTTGGATGGCTTGTGCGAGCTCAGCGGCAACGTCCGGAGCATCGGTCAAGAAATCATGCGATCCTTCGACACGGAGCGTCTCAATTGGCCCTTCTACGAAATCGCGCCATCCTGCTTCGCCGAAAAGATCGGGATTTGCCGCAGACCTGAGAACAAGAACTAGGTCGCCTTCATACTTCCGCGGCGTCTGGTCAAAAATGATCTGCTTATTCATCTCGCTGACGTAAACGGTTCGGGCACCCTGCGGGACTGGAACCCCTGCCGCAGTCGCAACGCTTGCGAGCTGGAACTGAAGCCTGCGCCATACAATTCGAAGTAGTGCTCGCCCATAGCGAAGTGCGGCGGTAGCGGCTTGGATCGGGCCTCCCCTGACAGCGTGTAACGACTTTTGTAGCAGTGCGGGCTTTTCCGGACGAACGTTTGGAGCGAGTGCATCGATCATTACAACGAGGGGGACATTGACTCCCTTGAGTTGAAGCTGAGCCGCCAGTTCCAGCGCGAGGTTGCCGCCGACGCAATAGGCGAGAACCACATGGGGGGCTTCGAGTCCCATCGCAACGATGTCGTCGGAGTAGATTCTTCCAAGGTCGCTGAGCGACTCCACTTCGAATCGTGCGCCGGCCAACCCCTGACCCTGTATGGCATAGACCGGAAGATCAGTACTCAGGTGCTCGACCAGGTTTGCATAGTGGAGTACATTGCTGCTTACACCATGAATCAGAAATAGGGGAGGCAGAGGCCCTTCAGTCCTGATCGGAGATATGGACAATGTTCGTGTAGCGTTGTCATGCGATTTTAACTCAGTGCCCCCTGCCATCGCTGCCATCTCGCGAATCGTACCTTTGCCGAAGAGCACTGAGAGCGGTAGTGTGAGGCCGCGCTGACGGGCTAATGATAGCATCTCAATGCTGCGGATCGAATCGCCGCCTATTTCGAAGAAACTGTCGTCAAGACGGATGCATTCGGTACCGAGCACCTTCTTCCACACGTCGAGCAAGATCATTTCCTGCTCGTTTTGAGGCTCCGCTTTAGCATCTCCGAATCTTTGTGGAAGCGTCGTTTCATCTGCCAGGGTCTTTCTATCGATCTTGCCGCTTGCAGTACGCGGCAACTCATCTACCTGCACGTATTGTGACGGCACCATATAAGCAGGCAGGCGCGACTCAGCATATGTTCGAAGTTGGTCAGCTATATAGCGAGGATCTGATGGCTCTGACGGAGCAAGGAAGGCAACGAGCTGGTGCGCAGTCCGATCCGTGTGACCGGCAAACCGTTGCTCTGTGACAGAGTGGTTCACCGCGACCACTGCTACCTCCCTGACCAGCTTGTGCCCGACAATAACGTTCTCAATTTCTTCCGGCTCGATTCGGTAGCCGCGAATCTTAAGCTGGCCGTCAATTCTGCCGAGATACTCCAGCCGTCCATCGGGTCTGATGCGACCGATGTCGCCCGTGCGATACAGCGGTGAGCCGCCAGCGGTCTCGACGCAGGAAACGAAGGACCGCGTAGCGTGTTCAGGGCGATTTACGTAGCCTTTTGCTATTCCCGGTCCTCCGAGCAAGATCTCGCCCGCTACTCCGATAGGTACGGGTCTCAGGTCGTCGCTGCAGACGTAGACAGACATCCCACGGATTGGACGTCCGATGGACACGTCGGCGTTGGCGTCCTCAAACTGCTCGACGGTGGCCCATACAGTCGCCTCGGTCGGACCGTACTCGTTGTACAGCTTCGCATCTGGTAGCACCGTGAAGTGGTGACGTATCACACTTGGAGGACACGGCTCTCCTGCCACGATAACAGTCTTTAAGCTCGCCAGAAAGCTTGGATCGGCGAATTTCAGAATTAGTCGGTATAGCGAAGGAAGGCAGAGCGTATGCGTGATCGTTTCCGCCTGTATCAGGCGTGCAAGGGCTTCGACGTTCTGCTCGAGTCGCGGCTGGGGGACTACGAGCTTCCCACCAGAACATAGTGTGCTGAAGATGCCGGCGACGGAGCTGTCGAATACGTACGAGGACAGCAGGAGAAACGACTTGGGCGAATCCTGATAGTAGTCGGCCCTCGCAGCAGTAGAAGATGACAAGTTCTCGTGAGTGACTTCGACACCCTTCGGCTGGCCCGTCGAGCCGGACGTATAGAGGATATAAGCTCTGTCGGACGGTGCTGTATTTGGGTCCACGTACCGTTCGGCGTCATCTTGTATCTCTTCGACGATGATCCGCGTCAGAGAGCGGTTGTCGATTTGTCGGTCCGACCCACTGCTTTCAATTATCAGGCGGGCACGACAGTCCTCGACGAGCTTCTCAACGCGGCGGTCGGGGGCATCGGGATCGATCGGAACGTAGGCGCCTCCCGCACGCAGAACCCCGATCATCGCCGCAATCATGTCTGTGGATCGATTCAGCACGAGACAGACCGGCTCGTCCGCCTGGAGGCCGAGGTTTGCCAGCCGTGCTGCGATGGATGCAGACCTGCGTGCGAGATCGCCGTAGGACATCTGCCCTCCGTCGCAAGATACGGCAATCGCGTCGGGTCGGATGGAAGCAGTTCGAAGTAACTGCTGGTGGACGGGGAGTGTAGCCTCGGCAGCATGGGGACCACGCAGGATGGACAGCTCTTCAGGCGGAAGCTGGACGTCGCGAACCAGAGAGTTCTCTTCTGAACTCACACGATCGAGTACGATCTCGAACTGTCGAAGCAGCGTCTCTATGTCCTCAGCAGCGAACCGCCCTGAGTCGTACATGATCTTAACGCGCATCGGATCGTCGGGAAGGAAGAGGAGAGCGATTGGAAAATTGCTCTGCTCGAAGTGCTCGACGTCTTCGATTTCGAGTGCATAGGGTTCTTTCAGGGAGCCTACGGGATAGTTCTCGAAGACGAGAATGCTGTCAAAGAGGGGTCTCTCACCTGGAACTGCGCTTAGACGCTTCGTCTCAAATAAGGGAGTCTCGCTGCGGCCCTGTATCTCGATCAGCTGCTCCTGCAAATCCAAAATCCATTGTCGAACGGTGAGATCCGGCGTAATCTGGATGCGAACAGGGAGCGTGTTGATACAAAGGCCCACCACCTTCTCAATCCCCGGTACTGCCGCTGGCCTGTCGGTAATCGTGAAGCCGTACACTACATCTCGGCGACCGGAGTAGAAGCCGAGCAGCAGTGACCATGCGGCATGCACGACCGTGCTCATGGTGACCCTGCGAGTGCGAGCGAACTCTGTGATCTGGCGTGCAGTCTTCGATGGCACCACACGCTCTGAAGCCTGAATACTTCCGCCGGAACCTGGGGGGGACGTCCGATCTATGCCGAGTGGCGTTGGCTCCGAGAAATCACCCAGGAGATTCTTCCAGAACTCGTGGCTGTCGTCACTCCTCTTGCTTCGGGTGTGTTCTATGTACGCTCGAAAAAGAAACGGCTCGTCGAGTACTCGTCTACGGTCCTCGACGGCCTCTGAATAGAGGGCACGCAAGTCGTCCAGTAGGATGAACGTTGACCATCCGTCCAGAAGGATGTGGTGATAAGACCAGACCAGGAGAGTGCTGTCGCGACCATAATGGATCATCTGTAGTCGAAACAGCGGCGCTCGACTCAAGTCAAATCCCTTCTGACGATCGGCAGCCAAGAATTCCAGCAGGTACTTGCGAATCACCTCAGAATCAAGATTGGACCAGTCGTCCTCCGACCAGGGCGTTTCGACCCGCTCCCGCACTACCTGCATAGGCTCGTCAAGGCCGTCCCACAGGAACGCTGTGCGAAGCACAGCATGCCGCTGCGCCAAGGCCGACCACGTATTTGACAGGATGGACGAGTCTACTGGACCCCGTAGACGGATAACGAGCTGAGACACATACACGCCAGATTCAGGTTCCGCGAGCGTGTGGAATAGCATTCCAAGCTGTAGCGGAGAGAGAGGGTAGATGTCTGCTACGTTGTCTAGTTTCATTTCTTGGGCTTACGGTCAGCCATGTTTAGCAGGGTCGCGATGCGACTGAGCTGCGACTCGCTCACGCCGAATGGAGGCTTAGATTCTGGATCCACCTTCTCGGCCACGGCGCCTCGCTCCGCTTGGTTCCCGTCCGGTTTGCCCAGCGCCTCAGCCACTGCCTCGATAGTTTGACCTCTAAAAAGCATTGCAGGACTTACGAGAATTCCTTCACGGTTTGCCCTGGCCACGATCTGTATCGCGGTGATGGAGTCTCCACCAAGATCGAAGAAGTTGTCGCGTATCCCTATGTCATGCAGATGAAGCGCTTCCGCCCAGAGACGCGCGAGGTGCCGCTCTGTATCCGTACGCGGTTCTACGTAAGGCGTGTGTAGTTCTGGTCTTTCCGTGGTCGGGTCGGGAAGAGCCCGTCGGTCCACCTTGCCCGTTGGATTGAGAGGAAGAGCATCCAGGTGCACGAAGTAGGAAGGAACCATGTACTCCGGGAGCCGGGCCGAAATGAAGGCCCTGAGCTCGGAGGTGGGCAGGGGCTCATCGCTGACATAGTAAGCGGCTAGTCGGTTCTCATTTCCTTCGTCATAGACCGCGTCTACTTCGTATCCAATCTCTCGCAAAATGCGGTCGACGTCTGCTTCATCGATTTCGTCATCAAGTTCTTCCATGGTTTCCTTGCGCGACTTGTGGCCGACGCGTACGTCCCAACTATAGGGGAAGGCGTAGTTGTGAAACCCGCGCTCCTTCTGGTGGACGTAGATTCCCACGTTGTTGATGAGGCAATTTGTCGATCGACCAGTATCGGCCGGGCGCACCCACGGGAGTCGCTGGTCGAGATAATTCAGCATTTCCTCGAGGCTGACGTCGCAGTAGCGATAGAAGTCCACAAACTGGACCTGCTCGAAGATCGTGTCATCCTGCAGTGCGGCGACGTCAAGTAGCCGGTAAACCGCATCTTCGACACGGTGATATGACTTTCGTGCCTCAAGAACGATACTGTCGATCTTGCCAGCGTCAATGTCATCGTCGAGGAAGAGAGACTCGGTGAGTCGTGTTTCAAAGAACTGCCCCCTCGAAAGGCCTGTCACAATCAACGGGATTCTTCGTGTCCGTGCTTCTTGGAGAGCGAGTGTGTAGATCGTCTTAAAGCATCCATTGCACACGTTACTAAAGCGCTGGAGGCTATCGACAAAGATTGCATTCATCGCGGGGGTCTGCCCGAAAATGTGGTCCACACCCAGCGCGACCGTAACACGTCTTATGTTGTCCTTCGCGCCTTCTGATATGTATCCATTGTCCAGCGTGAATGCGAGAACGCGGAGCCCCATATCGACGAGTCTGGCAAGGGCATAGGTGCTATCCTTGCCTCCGCTTAGCAACACAAGACAATCGTAGGGAGCATCGGCGTGCGCATCTCTGCTCTGGTCGAAGATCTCCTCCAGGTGATGCATTGACCGGAAGTAGTCACGAGCCCTCTGCTCGTACCGATCGAAGGCCTGGCACAGATGGCAGACACCATTCGAGTCGTATGATACATCCGGGTAGTTGGACGGGAGGCCGCACCGTGCGCAGTGTTTGTTAGCCTCGCTCCGCTGAAGGAACGAGGTTACCGTCACTTCAGCACTTCGTATAGAAGGGTGCCGACACAGAGTGGCTCCGACTTCACCCAACTCGACTCGTGCACCGCGGAGTTTGACCTGATCGTCCAGTCGTCCGAGGTATTTAATGACACCGTCGTCTTGCCGGCAGGCCCTGTCACCTGTTCGATACATTCTCTCACCGGGGTGGAATGGATCGGGTTGAAACAGGTCCGCTGTCAGGGAGCGACGGTTCAAGTACCCAAAAGCGAGCTGTGGCCCAGACACGTAGAGTTCGCCGGTTATACCGTTCGGTGCGAGATTCTGGCCCTCGTCGAGCACGTAGACCCTCATCCTGGCGCTGGCTCTTCCGATCGGTACGGATTCCCCGGTGTTCTCGGAGGCGTCGAACCGATGAATCATGCATCCGACTGTCGCCTCCGTCGGGCCGTATTCATTGTAGACGAGTACGTCTTCGCCAAACGTGCGCAGCATGTCACGCGCAAGTTCGGAACCAAGATCTTCCCCACCAAGAATAAGCATCCTGACACGCGAGTCGGGGATGTTCAGGTGACGAACCAGCGCATAGTGCGACGGCGTCATCTTGATCACGTCCACCAGGTTGTCCGTAACGACCCGTGTCATCAGGGCCGCCGGATTGGAATCCTCGCCATAGATCACGACGCGGCCCCCGGTGGTCAGGGGTCCAAATATGGATGTAACCGTGAGGTCAACGGCGAGAGGTGTGAAAAAGGGTAGATCGTGTGGCTCTCCACCCAGGTAGAACTGCCGAGCCCACGCTACATAGCTCGCGAGGGCGGCGCGCCCAACGACGACCCCCTTCGGCTTCCCTGTCGAACCCGACGTGTAAATCACATACGCTGCAAGGTGTCTGTCGTACTCGAGGGCGAGTGTTTCTTGACCTAAGCTCGTGCTATCCGGGTTATGGGCTTCGATTTCCGAGTCGCCAAGGTCGAGACACACGACGTCAACACTGGGCGTGTTGAGCCTGGATGCAACCGACGAGTGCGTGAGCAGGATGGGAACGCCAGCGTCCTCCATGATAAACGTAAGTCGCTCAGTCGGGTACCGGGGATCAATTGGCACATACGTGCCTCCGGATTTCATGACAGCAAGGATGGCGACGATTGCTTCAGGGCATCGGGGTAGGCACAGCCCAACACGAACGTTCCGGTCGACGCCGTGCGTCCGAAGGAATCGAGCAAGCTGATTTGATCGGGCATCCAGATCTCCGTAGGTCATTTCGTGGTTCTCGAACTCGAGAGCCACCGCTTGTGGTGTTCGCTTGACGCAGGCGTCGAACATCTCGAGGACTGATCGATGGTCTTGATGCATCTCTTCAGGGGCGCGACCTGATTCGAGCAGAACCTCCTGCTGGTGGGCGTCGAGCAGCGAAGGCGATATAATCAGTTGATCGAGGTCTCCCAGCGCTGCATCGAGGAGGTGGACGAAGTGGTCGACGGCCTCTAATCGCTGACGGCTGTCGAAGAGGTCTGCGTTGAAGTCGAAGTACAGCTGGAACGCGCCGGTGTTGTCGAGATCGTGCACCTGAATGCGCAGGTGATGACGGCTGTCGCCATGACCGGAGTGCACCCACGTAGACGTCATCGGCAGGCCCGCGAACTCCGACGAGAAGGACACGGGGAGATAGTTCAGGAGCACGTTGTAGCCGCGGTTGGCTGCCGCGCTGCTTGTCCCGGGCTGTGCATTGCGAAAGAAAGTCAGAGCCTCGCGCTGAACCTTCCTGATCAACGAACGAAACGTCTCAGCTTCTGCCAGGGTGACGGAGAACGGGAACACCTCGATGAACAGGCCGATCGTCTCCCTGAACGCGGCGGTGGGTCGATTGTGACTCGGTGTTCCGAGTGTCAGCTCTTGCCGGCTGCCCACGCGGCGCATGTAGGCGAGAACCAGCGCCGCAAAGATTGAGAAATACGATAGGTGCGCGGTGAGTGCTTGTATGCCGGGTTCCTGACCGATGGCCCGGAACTTCGCGGAGCGTTCCGCTCCCAGGTCGTATCGCACCCGCTCGGTTCGTGTTGAGAGATCGGCGCCGCGCCGACCATATAGCTGGCACGTGTCCGCCAGATTCTCGCGCTGCTTCTGCCAGTAGTCCGCCACCGACTCCGCCCTGCCGGATGACGTGTACGCGGCCTCGTACGCCACGTATTCCTCGAAGGATGGCAGTAGTGGGGCCTTCTCGAGTAGGCCCGACTGCGACAACGAGTAGTACTCGGATACGCGTCGATAGATGAGCGCGGTCGACCAGATGTCGGTTATGAGGTGGTGCTGATTCAGGTACCAGACGTGGCGGTCGGGCGCGAGAGTGATTAGTGCGGTGTCGAAAGCTGACGCGCGCAGATCAAGTGGAGCCGCGGATCGCACTGAAACCCAGTCGTCAAGCGCACAGTCCGGATCCGGGGAACCTGAGAGGTCTACACGATCGATCGAGTGCCGATACGGAGCCACAAATCGTTGCCTGGGGATGCCTCCCTCTTCGTCCACCACGATTCGTAAGGCGTCACTCCGGTCCAGGAGAGCCTGGAAGGCTCGCGCGAAATGGCCATGGTCCAGCGGTCCGTTGATCTCGAACGCATGGACCATGTTGTAGAGTGGTGCGTCCGGGTGCAGCTTCTGGCCCATCCACATCAGGAACTGACCGGTCGTCAGATTGGACGAGGAGCGGACTGGCTGCCGTGACCGATCTCTTCGACCCGTCTCGGACGTAGTTGCACCGCTGGATCCAGAATCAGGCATGCGATACCCCGTTCGTCCGTCGAATCAGGTATGCGTCGATCGTTCGGATGGACGCGAAGTTCTCGATCGTCACATCTTCCGGCGGCACGTGTATGCCAAAGTCCTCCTCTATGAAGAGCAGGAGCGTCATGACACCGATGGAGTCAACGAGACCACTCAGAAGCAGCTCGTCATCCGGCGCCACGTCTGTCTCACGGGTGAGCAACTCGTGACTGATGTATTTCGTGAGCTTGTCCTTGATCGTCATAGGTCGGTGTAGACTCCGTGTTAAGATTCCACCGTCATCGACCCAAGCAAATGCCGGTCGATCTTTCCGCTCGAGGTACGCGGAAAGCCGTCCGCAAACTCGACTCGTGCAGGAACTGCGTAGGCGGGCAGATGTCGGGCCGCAAAAGCCAGGACATCGCGTGCGCCGACCTCGGCGTCGGAGTGGGGGAGTACGCGGGCGCAGATCTGCGGTCTCCCCTCCGTATCGGACACTGTGTAGACGGCAACCTCGGCGACGGCCGGGTGAGAAGAGAGAACGGCTTCCACTTCGTCCAGCTCCACGCGATAACCTCGGGTCTTGACCTGCCGATCCTCGCGTCCTACAAACCAGTACAGGCCGTCCTCGCTCCGACGTACCAGGTCTCCAGTACGATAGTAAGGTTTTGGGTCGGCGTCGCCTTCAGGGTAGTAGAATGCGTCAGCATTCAGATCCGTGCGATTCCAGTACCCCTGCATCATGGTGGGCGTCCGGACAACGAGCTCCCCGATTTGTCCGGCGGGAATTATCTGGTCGTCTCGGTCAAGGACGAGGCCTGCGGCGATATGCCAGGTTGGTCCGATCGGGATGGCCTCAGCCTCTGCGGGCGGAGGCTCGGGCAGGTGATAGAACGTGCACTGATTGACCTCCGCCGGTCCATACACATTGCTGAATCTGGCATGAGGCCAGAGTTGCATCAGAGATCGGAGGTGCTTCATCGGGAAAGTCTCGCCGCCGAACAGAACCCAGCGAAGAGAACGTAGATCCCGATCGTGGAGTACGCCCCGAAGCAAGAGCTGTGTCAGTGCATATGGGACCGAGTACCAGATCGTCAGCCGCTCATCCTCCATGTGCTTCGAGAGGCTGGCGGGCATGAGCATGTAAGATTCCGGAATGATCACGGTCGTAGCGCCGACGAGCGGACCGGAGAAGTAGTCAAAAGTTGACTGGTCGAAATGCAGAGGCGGGAAGCCGCTCAGTCGATCATCGCGGGAGAGGCCGTACGTCTCCGCAGCGCAGCGCGCATAGGCAAGACCGCTGGAATGGGTATGGATGATGCCCTTCGGCATTCCGGTCGAGCCGGATGTGTACATCAGATAGGCCGGGTCGCCGGGAGAGATCCTGGCTGGATCAAGAGGGGCACCGGGGGCTGAGAAAACATCGTTCCACGGGAGCACAGTCCATCTCGCAACCCCCGGAAGATTCGGGCCGATCACAAACTGCAGGGCAGATTCGGTAGCTAGCCGATCGGCCAGTCCTTCGAGCTGTGCAGTCAGCGCATCGTGCGTGACCAGATGCCGTATGTCGCAATCGATGAGAATCGATTCAAGTCTGGCTGTCGGAAGGTTGGGGTCGAGCGGGACGTACGCCGCGCCCGCCTTCATGATGCCGAATACGGCCACGGCCGTTTCGAGGCTCTTGCGGAGGAAGACGCCGACACGGTCACCTGGCTGCACCCCATGCTCTGCGAGGATCCGCGCCAGGCGGTTCGTGCGAAGTGCGAGTTCCCCGTACGTAATATGCCCGCCGGCGCACCGGAATGCGTGACCGTCCGGCTTGTGATCCGCGGAATCGTCTATGATCTGATGAAGCAGCTTGACCATGACTATGAGCTTAGGAGACGAGCAATGAGGTTTCGCTGGATGTCTGACGTCCCCGAATAGATGAGTCCGCCCACGGCGTCGCGCAGGTCACGTTCCACCTCGAACTCCGTGACGTATCCGCGTGCGCCGTGAATTCGGATAGCGTCCAAGCTCGATTCGACCAAGCATTCGCTGATGTGCAACTTTGCAAGGGCGGCCGTCAGCATGACTGGTTGGCCCGTTTGCTCGAGCCATGCCACCTTGTGTAGCAACATTCTGGCCGTTTCGAGTCGAAGCTTCATGTCTGCCAAGCGGTTGGAAACCGACTGGAACTCGTTAATGGGCTGATCGAAAGCTCGGCGCTCCTCGGCATAACGCACGGACTCTTCCAGCTGGCGCTCCATCCGCCCAATCTGTGTCGCGAAAATGTATCCCCGCTCCGATTCCATGGCTGTCGCGAAAAGGCTGACGCCGACGCCCTCGGGTCCCAGTCGGCAGCTTTCCGGTACGAAGCACTCCTCGAAGATCAGATCACCCATGGGGGTCGTCCGCATGCCCATCTTGTCGCGGACCGGACTTGCGCGGAAGCCGGCGATTCCCCTCTCGACGATGAAGGCTGATATGCCCCAGCGACCGAGCTCCGGTTTCGTCGACGCAAAGACGACGGCGACGTCCGCGACCGGTGCACTGGTGATGTATGACTTCCGCCCATTCAGGACATAGCCGCCTGAGCGTGGCGTAGCGGTAGTCTGCAATGCGTAGGTGTCGGATCCCGTTTCGGGTTCGGTAATGCCAAATGCCCCGATGAACTCTCCGGAACAGAGTGCCGGAAGGTATTGATTCTTCTGCTCCTCCGAGCCCACCTTGAGCAGTGCAGGCTGAACGCTCAGCAGCTGTGATCCGATCGCAAACGGCAAAGAGTTTTCTCGACAGCCGTAGCCGAGCGCTTCGAGGGCGAACACGGTCGTGAGGATGTCGTGCCCCTGGCCTCCGTAGGCTACGGGCACATTCAGCCCCTGAATTCCAAACTCCGCGCATGCTTTCCACTTCGACCGTGAAAAGCGTCCTGCGCGGTCGTCGTCGACGAGGTTGTCGTTCAGATTCTCCTCGGCGAAGGAGATGATCTGTCGTCGCAGCGCTAGCTGCTCATCGGTCCAGGAGAAGTCCATCTTTCGTTCTCAGATTCCGCGTATTGTTTAGCGGTCGATGGCCAAACGGCCATACTCATCGACGCGTTTCCACTCATCCTGGAAGTCCTCGTTGTTCCACTGTCCCAGGCCGGGAAGGAACACCTTGTCGTACCCGTGTGCCTCGGGGTTGGCACCGTTCCAGCGCTCGTCGAGCGGTTCACTGGCAAGTTGGTACCGTGAGTCGGACGTCAGGCGGCACCGGCCCAACGGCGAGCGATTGTCGAGAGCTCCGTGCAGCAGATGCATGCCAAAGCACAGCACGTCGCCGGCCTTGAAGTCGGTCGTCAGCCATCGACCACCCAGCTGCTGCTGAAGTTCGATCGGGTCGGTGCTGAGCCATCCTATCTTCTCCTTGTCGGCGTCCTGGTTTGCGTAGGACGAAAGTAGGTCGTCTGACCGGTGGCTGCCCTCGAGGACGATCAGCGCCCCTTCGTGCCTTGCGACATCTCCGAGCGGAACCCACGTCGTGAAGACCCGGTCTGTTCCTCGATTCATGTACGGTCCGTCGTAGTGGAATCCGCATCCCTCGCCGGGTCGCACGAAGCGTGGCCAACGGAAGTCGTACGGGCGAACGGTACCGCCAAGCAGTTTTTCGAGAAAGCGGATAAGAGCCTTGTTGAGAACCACATTCTCGTACGCAATCCCCTTCCGTACGCTCTCGGTAAATGCACGCAGATTGACCTCGTGTATGAACGAGACTTCGGACTGAATCGCATCCATGAGTGGGTGCCCGATGCTGTCAATCTCGCCGACGACAGCGTATTTGAGCAGAATTTCCTCGCGGGCCCGAAGCACCGTGTCCGGGTCTATGAGCTGTCGGAAGAACAGGTATCCCTCCTTCGCCATTCGATTCCGAAGGGCTACGGGATCGTCTAGCAGGTCATTCGCCGGATCAAGCTCACCGAGCGCTTCCGGGCGTGTATCCAACTGGACACCGTTTGAATAGAGTTCGATCGACGGTGCCGTCATGTTCTGAGTCTGCATGGAGATAGCTCCAAATCGAGTTGAGGGATATCAGTGACCGGATCCGGCTGTCAGGCGCCAAACACAGCGTAGTACATCGGTCGGATCAGGTCCTTAATGAAGATCTTCGCGGCCTGCAGTGCGGGCGGATCAAACGCACGCTCCACAAACCAGAAGGCGGCCACAGCAATGAGGAGGACTGATCCGACGCTCAGTACCAGCGGCTTGTAGAAGCGCTGCTTCCGGACCAGGTAGAGGAACGGGAAGATGGCCGCGATCACGACCACCTGCCCAACCTCAACTCCCAGGTTGAATCCCAGAAGCGTAAGGACCGTGTACTCGCCGCCGAGGGCTAGTGGTTCCAGGAGGCTGGCGAATCCAAAGCCATGGAAAAGTCCGAAGACAAATGCGATGATTGACTCATGCTTGATGAAGCGTGGCAACAGGTTGTGCATAGCGGCGACAGCTATCGATCCTGCGATCACGGATTCAACCAGAATCGAGGGTAGGCTGATGAACTTCAGTGCTGCCAGTGAGAGAGTGATGGTATGGGCGATCGTGAAGAACGAGACGATCGCGACGATCTTGAAGAGAGCGCTGCGAAATTTCTCGACGGGTAGCCATCGCTTGTCCTTCCAGTACAACACGGACGGCAGGATGAGTGCGATGAGAAAGAGCAAGTGATCGAAACCGGTCATGATGTGATGCACGCCGTAGCGAATCATCCCCATGAATCCCCGTAGCACCGAGGAGGAAGTGAGATCGAGTGTTTGTCTCCGGTCATCCGGGCTCAGGATGAACGCTACATTGCTCTCGTTGCTAAAGGTAGAGGTCTTCCAGTTGTGCTCAACGTGGACGAGGTTTCGGTGCTCCGGGTTCTGGTCGAACAGGGCACTGTACTCCACGGTCAGCTCCGGAGGGATCTGCGTCAGGGTTCCGGTGGAGTAAGTCAACTTGACGAAGTCACCGACCCGGACGCGAAGCAGGTCCAGTTCGCTGAAACGCACTGGCAGTGGCCCATCCTTTGTGCCGAGGTAAAAGTGGACGTCCATATAGGTAAGAATCGAGTCCAGCTGTGTCCTGATTGCGGCGATGACGAAATCCTTATCCACCTCCTCTCCATACGGAAGAGAGAGCCCCATCGCCCGATTTAGATCATCGACCGTGATCTCGAGGCGAACCTGGATCGAGTCATCGTAAATGCGGAAGTAGACGTAGCTTTGACTGTCGGCGTGCGGCAGGGCGAGCGCCGGAGGCACGAACGATCCCAGGACAAGCGTTAGGAGGACGATAAAGCTGTGTTTCATGATAGCTCGATTGAGATTCGATGTGGCGCTGCGGCAGTACGCTCCCAAGGCGCCGTACGTCGAGGTGATTAGAACGCGTACCGAATTCCGATTCGCAAGCTGGCCGGACTGCCCGGCGTGAAGTGGAGTTCCGATACAGGCACCGACTCATCGGCCAGGCGGGACTCGGTGAAGAACTGTGCCTCGTTCCACGAAGAACTGAGCACGTTCTGCACAGCCAGACTGAATTCGAGATCGCCAACCGGATACCTGACGACTGCATCCAGCAGTGTGTGGCCCAGAGCCATTACACTACCGTCTTCCGTCGCAGGCCGATCTCCGATGTGCCGCAGCTCGATGCTGCCTTCTATTCCGTTCGTATCCCGCAACGTGAGTCCTGCGACGGCCGTGACGTCCGGTGCGAGTGGAATACGGTCCAGGCCGCCCGGTTCATCCTTAAAACGGCCGCGTGACAGGCTCATATCCCCGTATACGGACAGCCACGGCACCGGTTCGACGCGTCCTTCGAGGTCGATGCCAATGCGGCGCGTCGCACCGCTGAGCTCGACAATACCCTCGTCTCCCACATACACGAATTCCCTTTCGAGATCGAGGGCCCACAGAGCGGTTGAAAGATAGATTCCGCTGCCGATTCGAAAGCGTCCTCCGACCTCCGCGCCGAAGGCAGCCGGTATGGTGGCGGCGTCCGTCGTGGTCACGGGGAGATATTGGGATTCGAGATTGGCGGCGATTTCGTCTTCAGGTACTCCTCGCCTTTCCAGCGACCGTCTCACCGTCGCTGCTCGCGACAGCTGCACGACGTTTCTTGCGTCGTTGGAGTGAAAGCCCTTGCCGCTGTTGAAGAACACGTCGGCGTTCGGCGACAGTGTCCAGACCGCGTTGAACTTGGGACTAAGAACAAATTCCTGAGCATATCCAGAAGCATGCGGAAGACCGTTGTCGATGCCTTCGAGATGATCGTCGACGTCAAACGTCAGGTAGTCGCCTCGAAGGCCCAGCTGAACTCGAAATCGGGTGCTGAAGATGAGTTCGTGTACGGCCCACATGTTGAGGTTGCTTTCACGGATGAAGGCATCGACCTCGGGCGCAAGTCGGCTGCGGTCCGGGCTTCTCCACAACGCCACGTTGATTCGGTCGGCGCGGACTCCGCCGCCAATGGTTGTCGTCGACAGTGCAAATGGGAGAGAACCTATGAATCGATAGTCCGTGTTTAGTCCCATCATCACCCGGTCGTCGATTTGCTCGATCATGTCTCCGGCGTCCGGGTTGTTCAGGAAGAACGTGAAGTTCGAGAAGAGCTTGAAAGTGTAGCGGGACGCGAACGTCTGAAGTCTCAGCCGCCGCCCGGACGTACCGGATGCCTCGTACATCAAGTTCACGTCGTTTCTCGAAGTGGTTCCTCCTTCGAGGTCGTCGATGGCGCCGAATCGCGTGATGAGACCGCTGTCGACCGCACGCTGCGGAATCTGTCCGGATGCGTTCCAGGCGGAATTGAAACCACTCACCGTGAGAGCGATCTTGGCGTCCTGCGAAAGGTGCGTGTGGAACTTGCCGAATATATTCGCTCTCCGGAATGTCTGAGGGCTATCCACGGCCCCTTCGGTCGAGTAGAACTGGCCCGCGAGGTAGGCTCCCTGATGCGTACCTGTCAGGGGCACCTGTACGATGCTGGTAATTCGGGCCGACTCAAAGCTTCCGACCTCGGCTCGCACGTAGCTTGCGTCGAAGTGGTCTCGTGTACGAAGTCCCACCGCGCCCGCTGTAGCGAGATTACCATAGTCAGCGAAGTACGGGCCTTTTCGGACGTCCAGCTCTTCGACGATATCCGGGATGACGAAGTGCAGGTCGGCATAGCCCTGGCCGTGGCCGTGCGACACCATGTTGACGGGTACTCCGTCGACCGCCAGCGCCACGTCGGTCCCATGATCGGCGTCGAAGCCGCGAAGGAATATCTGCTCCGCCTTGCCGCCGCCGGCATGCTGCGCGATGATGAGTCCCGGAGCGAGGCGTAGTAGCTCTTGCGAAGATGTGGCCGGTCGCGTGGCCAGATCGTACGCACGCACGGTCATGGACGAAGCAGCAGAATAGGCCCGGTCGCCGCGCGCCACGACCTCACCCAGTCGGATCGGCACCTCCGACAGCTCAAAGGAAAGCGTGATCGTTTCACCGCTTCGGACTTCGATCTGTCGGTCTATCTCGTTGAAGCCGATCAGGCTTGCGACGATGGAGTAGACACCCGGCCGAAGGCGCTCGATCCGAAAGGTGCCGTCAATCGACGTCGTTACGCCGACAATTCCGCCGCGCAGGAACACGTTGGCACCCGGTAGTGGTATACCGGACCCTTTTTCGACGACTCGACCCTCGACTGTGCCGTGCTCGGACGACTGTGCGTTGGAGATCCTCGGAAGCAGGAGAGTGGCGAGGAACAGAGCCATCATGCCTCGACCGGCGGTGATTAATGTTGCGAAGCGCATCATTCTGGATACTGGAGATACTGAATACTGAAATCGACAGGACGAAACGACGAAGTACGCAACCCAAAACGACGAAAAACGAAAATCTAGCGTTATACACGGGCATGAAGACACTCGTACTCTCTAGCCACGACTGCCGGCAAATTGTCCGTCGAGTGGGCCTAAATGCCCTGATGGATCATATGATCCGATCCATTTCGGATGCGCTAGTGACTCTCACACCGGATCGAGCAGAGCTGCCTCTACGGTCCGGATTCCACTATCACGAGCCGGTAACCGGCCTGATCGAGTGGATGCCCGTGATGGTGAACGGGAGTCGCGCGACCATCAAGGTGGTCGGGTACCACCCGGAAAACCCGCGTCGATACGAGCTTCCGACGATACTTGGGACCGTCAGCTCCTACGATACAAGGACGGGTCACCTCGTCGGCCTGGCGGATGGGACGTTCCTGACCGCGTTACGCACGGGAGCGGCGTCGGGGGTGGCGACAGCCGCGATGGCCACTGCAGATACCAAAACGCTCGGCATCATTGGCTGCGGTGCGCAGGCGGTTGCGCAGCTTCACGCTGTATCACGGGTGCGCAAGATCGCGCGAGTGTTGACTTACGACCTCGATCCGGCGACTACAGCGTCCTTCCCCGCACGCATCGAGGTTCTGGGGCTTGACGACCTCACAGTCGAGGTGGCGGATTGCGAGCGGGTAGTCCGCGAGTCAGATGTCCTCTGCACCGCTACGAGCGTAGACGTCGGCGGCGGCCCCGTCTTTCCCGATACCGAGACGAAGCCGTGGCTGCACATCAATGCTGCCGGTTCTGACTTCGAGGGCAAGTTCGAGATTCCGAAGGCGATGCTGAAACGGGCGTACGTGTGTCCGGATATCCTTCTGCAGGCCATATCGCAGGGCGAGTGTCAGCAGCTGACGAAAGATGACATCGGCGTGGAGTTGCCCGTGTTGATCGGAGACCGCGAACTCTGCGAGTCTCTCATGCCGAAACTGACCGTATTTGACTCGACGGGATCGGCCCTTGAGGACCACGTTGCGTTGGAGCTAATGCTGGGATACGGCCGCGAGTTCGGTCTCGGTGCGGAGATCGAGATCGAGAGCTTCTCTCACGATGCCAAGAATCCGTACGAGTTTGTGTTTGAAGATCGTGGTGTCGCTGCCGTTGAGAATCTTGGGCGACCCTAATAGAACGGCGGCACAGTTGCATGAGCGAAATCGGAGACGGGGGTCGGCTTCGAACAGGCGGCGTGTCGTCGGAGTTCGTTTGAACGGGTTCGGGTAGTTCAGCTCGAGTTCGACCGTGGATAGAATGTCATCAACGGGCCTCGGTCGCACAACCTCCGCATTGCTCTACCGATGGACCGTGGTCTCAGGTTTCTTCTGTCTTCTTGAGAAGACGAGTGAGGTTGGCGCGGCGGTCCTCATCACACCGAGTTTTTCGAGGAATCCTTGGCCCTGCCAACGCGAAGACGGGGGAACGCCGAGGGACGTGACCTTTCAATCTCCCAAATGAACCGGGATTTTGCCGCTCACGTAAGCTAGCTTTACTCGTCCCGATGTTCCCACCTGGATTCGGCGCAGAGATGTCGCACCTTACTCGCCGGCTGTCTCGACGTACGTGGCATGGCGCCGCGCTTGCGCTGCTGTTCGTTGCCGCCGGATCCCTGGCGATTCCGCTACCGGAATCCGCGAACGAGACCCGGAGCGTCCGGTCCATCCGTGTGACGGACCGCCACGGGCAACTCCTGCGTGAGGTCCGTCCGGAGGGCCGCGGAATCCCGACCGAGTTGAACCTGCTCCCTTCCTCTGTGCCACAGGCTGTTGTGGCGACTGAGGATCGTTTCTTTTATCGTCACCCTGGCGTGGATCTCGTCGCAGCGGCTCGTGCGGCAACGCAGCTCGTTCGTTCCGGGCGCGTCGTCAGTGGCGCATCGACCATCACCATGCAGGTGGCCCGGCTGATACGCGGGCGGTCCGGACCGCGCTGGCTGGACAAGCTCGCCGAGGTACATCTCGCGCTTCGGCTGGAGCTGCGCATGACCAAGGAGGAGATCCTCACGCTCTGGCTAAATCGGGCATACTTCGGAAGCCAGGCCTACGGAATTGAGGCGGCCGCACGAACGTACTTCGGCAAGCATGCGGAAGACCTTGCGGTGGCCGAAGGCGCGCTTCTCGTCGGACTCGCGCAGAGTCCCAGTATGTATGATCCCTTTCGGAGACCGGATCTCGCCCTGCAACGCAGGGATTACGTTCTGGCCGCGATGGAGCGGTCTGGCATCCTGACCGGGGCGGAGAGACAGCAGCAGACGTCATTGCCTGTCGACCTCTCTCATGAGACTCGAATCTTCGATGCCCCACATCTCGTAGAACGCGTTGCCGCCGGCGAGCTCGCCTCACCAACCCCGCCTCTCGAGATCCGGACTACAATCGATCGCGGGCTGCAGCGGGATGCTACTGCTCTCGCCCGGGCCCACCTCGCGACACTTGAGGACATGAAAGCCGGCAACGCTGCGATCCTCGTGGTCGACAACGTATCGGGGGATGTTCTGGCCTACGTCGGTAATCCGGAATTCTGGGACGAGCAGGCCGAAGGCCAGAACGATGGTGTGCAGATGCTGCGCCAGCCGGGTAGCGCGCTCAAACCATTCACGTATGGGCACGCACTGCGATCACGCGGCTACACGGCCGCGTCAATCCTGGCTGACGTCGAGACACCCGTGCTGGAGGCGGGGGGTGCATTCTCGCCCGCGAACTACGACCGCCGATTTCACGGACCCGTGCCCCTTCGGACGGCACTCGCCTCCAGCTACAACGTACCGGCGGTACGGCTGGCCAGACAGTTCGGGCCCGAGGCATTGCTGGTGACGCTGCACGATGCCGGATTCGAATCCCTCACCCGACCGGCTCGCAGGTACGGCGTCGGACTCACGCTGGGGAATGGTGAGGTCAGTCTCGAGGAGCTGGCGCAAGCGTACGCCGGACTCGCGGGCGGCGGTGTGGCTCAATCGCTTCGCTTCAAACTCTCCCGTCAGACGGCGATTGGCGAAATCCATCAGATTCCGTCGCGTGCTGAGTCGATCGGCTTTGGCGAAGGCGTCGCCTACATCCTGTCCGACATTCTGAGTGATCCGCGCGCGCGAGAACCCGCATTCGGCCGCGGCGGACCGCTAGAACTGCCGTTCCCGTGCGCCGTCAAGACGGGTACGTCGAAGAACTACCGCGACAACTGGGCGGTCGGGTATACACCGAAGCATACGGTTGCCGTCTGGGTGGGTAATTTTGATGGGGCGCCGATGCGGACGGTGGCCGGCGTGAGCGGGGCCGGCACTCTGCTGAAATCCGTGTTCTTAGTTCTCGGTCCGGGCGGCGCGTTCGAGATGCCAACGTCGGTTACGCAGGAGGTCATCTGCCCGGTAAGCGGCGAGAGGCCGTCGCGGATCTGTCCCACGCGTCGTAGCGAGATCTTTCTTCGTGGAACCGAGCCGCGTGACACGTGCGACGTCCACCAGCGGTTTGTCCTTGACGTGCGAAACGGAACGCTTGCGGGGTCTGAGACTCCGATCGAATTCATCACAGAACAAGTGTTTGAAGTACAACCACCAATCTTCCGCGAGTGGATGCGGGAGCAGGGACGGCCGCTCCCACCCGGGATCGAGGGGGCGAAACGAGCTAGAGGGACGGCTGAACATTTCGCGGAAGCAGAGACGGCGCGGCGTACAGAAGTCGAACCCATCGAGGCGGTGGGCGAGACGTACGGTCGGATGGAGGATCACGTGCACGGCCGCCACACGCGCGCCAATACAGAAAGCTCCGAGATTGTTGTCGCTCAGGGGTATGCCAACGATCGCGTCGCCGCCGACGGTACGCAGACCAGTTCAACAGACCGCCTACTGATCTCCTATCCGGAATCGGGAATGGTCTTCCAGATGGACGCCGTCCTTCGGAAGAAGTATCAGCGATTCGAGCCACGCGGGAGCGCTGCACAGGACCTGACGAACGTCGAATGGTGGCTTGATGGTGACCGGTTCGATCAGCCGTTTGACAGTGCGCAAATCCCGCTGGAGCCGGGCCGGCACGTCCTCCAGATTCGTGCACGAGACCGTCACGGACGGTTGTTCAACAGCAGGGAAGTCGTTTTCGTGGTGCTCGGACTCGAGCCCATCGCCAGCGCCACCGGTGCGCGATCGGCGCCACCGGTGCACAAGATTTCAACCGAGAGGTTGCCAGAATGAACGGACTTGACTGTGGATCAACTGACCAATCTCCAATGCTCGCGCGTACGCGTCCAGCCTCCGTCCTTGTAGCGGTTGTCCTGATGCTCATGATGTCGGGGTGTCGCTCGGCCCCCGAGGACGGACCCGTCGACGTGACCGTGGAAACCGTTTCCGTCGAAGCCCCGGCTGTCACCGAATCCTTTGTGCCCACACTGGCAGGTCCGCTTCGGGCCCTCAGCCTCACGCCGCGCGGAACGCTGCTGCAGATGCCCGGTCGTCCCGTTCTCACCGTGACGTTCAGCCAACCCATGGTTCCGCTCGGAGAGGCGCCCGACGTGTCGCCGGGATTCTTCGAGATCGAACCACCCGTCTCTGGCTCGGCTCGATGGGAGGGGAGTCAGACGGTTGTCTTCGAACCGTCGGAGCCTCTCGTTCCGGCAACCGCGTACCGCGTCACAGTGGCCGGCTCGACTCCGGTCGTCGCGATCAGCGGAGACCCGCTTGTCGAGTCTATCTCGTGGACCTTCGAGACGCCACGACCGCGGCTTCTTCGCACGGTCCCGATCGAACGATCGTCCGACTTCGGTCCGGCGGATTCGCTAAAGCTCTTCTTCAACCAGCCCGTGAGAGCGATAGATGTGGCCGGCATGGTATCGCTTCGGCGATCGTCTGGAGGCCGCGTCGTCGAATCCAGGTTCATCACGCTGAACGACAGCACGTTCGCGCTCAAGCCGAGTCATGCTCTCAGTCTCGAGATGGAGTATGTCCTAAATGTCGACGAAGGAATTCCCGGCAAGGTCGGTGCACTCGGTTCCGCGTCACCGGTCGAAATCAAGTTCTCGACCTACGCGCCGCTCCGGTTGACGGACCTGTCCCAGCAGGATCGGTACCGGACGATACGCAAGGATCCGTTCTCCCCATCGGCGGGCCTGAGAATCTTTTTCTCGACACCGGTGAGGTTTGAGGATCTGCGGAAGGCCATCTCGTTCGAACCCGAGATCGAGTGGCCGGTCGGGATCGAAGTGCGCGACGCCAACACCTCGAAGGTGCACGACATCGGGATCTTGTTTGCTCCCAACACCGCCTACACATTGACCATTCGAAACCTCGAAGACGCCTATGGCCAGAGGTTGGAGATGGTCAGGAGGCGGTTTCGGACCGGTGCGTACCGCCCCAGTGTGTACATGCCGCGCGGGACGCTGGTCATAGAGGCCGAACAAGCAGCGGCGATCCCGGTCGACGCGACAAATATGGATTACGTGGATGTGGATGTGCAGCGGCTCGGTATAAACGAGGTCATTCCTGCACTGGCCGTCTACGACTACGGACGATTTTATGGTCTTCAGACCGACGTCAGGGTGCCCGAGACCCTGGTTCGGATGTCACTCGAACAGTCGAAGGACGGAGGTGCGACGGTGCCACTTCGGCTCGACTCGCTCCTCACCGATGGGACGGGTCTGGTCGGGGTCCGGGTTACGGCACGGCAGGCCGGCGATTCGGAGTTTCGCGCACTTGCGCAAGTGACGAGACTCGGCGTTACCGCGAAGTTCAGTCCCCACGCCAACCTCGTCTTCGTGACGGAGCTCCGTACTGGCGCGGCCGTCCCCGATGCGCGAGTGCACATACGCAACTCGAATAACGAGGTGCTCTGGACGGGCATGACCGGTGAAGACGGACAGGTCCGCACACCCGGGTGGGCGGCGCTGGGCGTCGAGAGCGACGACGAGTGGCGGCGGCCCGTTCAGTTCGTGTTCGTCGAGAAAGACGCCGACATCGCGTTCACCACGAGCGAGCACGACGAGGGTCTGGAGCCCTACCGCTTCGGCATCTGGTATCACTGGCGGCCTCCGAACGTGAACTACGCAGGCAGCGTCTTCTCGGATCGAGGTCTGTACCGCGTGGGCGAGACCGCTCATATCAAGGGTATCCTCCGGCAAATGACGGACGCCGATTGGGAGCCCGTTACGGACTCCGTGCGCGTTGTTCTGTTGTCGCCACGGGATGAGGTGGAATTCGATCGGCTCTACAAGCCGAGCGCGCTCGGCACGTTCGATCTCAACTATGCGGTGCCGACGTCCTCGGATCAGGGTTTCTTCCGCATCGTCGTTGCCCGCCGTGACTCGACGCCTGCTCAGGAGCTTGAATGGAGCCAGCGCTCGAGCATGGCGAGAGGCAGTTTCCGCGTGGATGCGTTCCGTACCGCGACGTTCTCTGTGGAGGCGCGGGCGTCGGCGGAGACGTACGTGGCGGGCGACTTTTTCGAAGGAACCGTAACGGGCCGCTACCTCTTTGGTGCGGCCATGGGCGGCCAGCCGGTGCGCTACTTCTTGTCGCGCGCGCGCGGATACCATCGGCCGCCGGGCTTCGACGGATACCAGTTCGGCCAGTCCTACGATTGGCGCAACCCCAATGCCGGCGTCTCCGGTCTTCTTGCGCGGGCGGACACCGTGTTGGGAGATGACGGGACCATCGATCTACGCGCGGCACTCGCGGGCAACGACCTCGGCATGCCGACGCGCCTGACGTTTGAGGCGACCGTCACGGATCCTGCCAGGCAGGAGATGTCTGGTCGTTCGATCCTGACGCTCCATGCGGGCCTCTTCTATATCGGGATCAAGCCGCAGACCACCTTTCTCGATCTGAGGGACAACCGTTCCATCACGGCCGATTTCGTGGCGGTCGATCCGGGTGGCGGCTTTGCGGGATCGCAGGAGTTGCATGTGCAGCTCATCCGGCGGCAGTGGTTGAGTGTTCGCGAGGTGGGTGCGGATGGCCGTCTGCGATGGAGAAGCGAAGTCGAGGAGGAGGTGGTGGCCGAGAGGGTGATCCAGACGCGCGCGGGCAGCGCCCAGCGCGTGCGCTTTCCGGTCGAGGCAGGCGGCAGCTACCTGATCCGGGCGGACGGACAGGACCTTAGAGGAAATGTGGTGCGGACCGACGCGTACTTCTACGCCACGGGCCGCGGCTATGTGGCGTGGCAGCGTGCCGACGATGATCGCATTGAACTCGTCGCCGATCGGGACGGCTATCGGCCGGGAGAGACGGCGCGCATCATGGTCCAGTCGCCGTTCGAGGAGGCGACCGCGCTGATTACGGTCGAGCGGGAGGGGATTATCTCGAGCAGCGTCGTAACGCTCGAGGGCAGTGCGCCGCAGATTGAGATACCGCTGGGTCAGGAGCACATGCCGAATGCATTCGTCAGTGTGATCCTGTTGCACGGTCGCTCGGCACCGCCCACGACGCACCAGGATACCGGGGCGCCGGCATTCAAGGTGGGATACGTGAACCTGCGCGTGGATCCGGGTGAGCGGCACCTGGCCGTCGAGGTGCTTCCGAATGCCGAGCAGTACCTGCCGGGCGAGGAGGTGACGGTTCAACTTCGGCTCAAAAACTCCGAAGGTGATGGAGTGCCGGGCGAGATTGTGTTCAGCGCGGCGGACGCCGGTGTGCTCAACCTCATCGCGTACAAGTTGCCCGATCCGTTCGACGCGTTCTATGGGCCGCGAAGTCTCCACGTGTCCACGAGCGAGGCACGAGCCAATCTAGTGAGGCAACGCAACTACGGTCAGAAGGAGGAGGACCGCGGCGGCGGGGGCGGCGATGCGGACTATCTCCTTCGAACGGATTTCCGGCCGAACGCGCACTGGGCGCCGACCGTGCAGACGGACACACGAGGACGGGCCGAAGTGACGTTCCGCCTTCCGGAAAGCTTGACGACGTTCCGGTTGATGGCGGCGGCGCTATCGCATGGCAACGAATTCGGGGCGAGCTCGACCGACATCGTCGTGACGCAGCCGCTCGTGATGCAGCCGGCACTGCCGCGGTTCGCACGGATCGGCGATGAACTGGAGGCGGGGGTCCTGGTGACCAACACGACTGGCGAGGACGGCGAGGTTGTGGTTTCGGCGGAAACGGATGGGCTGCAGTTAGATGGGGCGACTAGAAAGACCGTCTTTCTGGAGAATGGGGGTACGAAGGAGGTGCGTTTTCGCTGGGGCGTTCCAGCTGTTGGCGATAATTCGGTAACGTTCAGTGCGAGGCTGGGCGCCGAGACTGATGCGCTACAAACGTCGATCCCCGTGATGCTGCCGACCACGCGCAAGGTGTCGGCGACGCTTGCATCCACCGAGGACATCGCGACGGAGCTCTTGCGGCTTCCTGGCAGCCGACTGGCCGAGCTCGACCGCTTCTCAGTCAATGTGTCGAGCACGGCACTTGCGGGACTCGAGGGCGCCGTCAATTACCTGTTCAAATACCCGTACGGTTGTCTCGAGCAGCGTACATCCAGGATACGACCGCTGCTGCTGGCCGAGGACTTGATCGAAGCGTTCGGCATCGAGACAGTGGGCGGACGGCGCGACGAGTTGATTCAAGAATGGTTCGCCGAGATAGAAGAGTACTGGAGCGGTCAGGGATTCACGTTCTGGCGGGGCGGGCGAGTGTCGCACGCATACCTGTCGGCGTACGTTCTGCTCGCGCTGGCGGAGGCGGCCGATGCCGGGTATGCCATGCCCGAGCCCCTGACCAGTGAGTCCGTGCGGTGGATGGAGTCTCGCGTGCGTGCCAAGAGCAATAAGCCGCCGTTCTACAATGCAGATGCGTGGACGACATCTCGCGCCTTCATCCTCTATGTGCTGGCGAGGCATGGGCGTGTGCTCCGGACCGAGATCGATGAGCTGGCTACGGCGCTGCCGACGACGCAGACGTACGCGAACGCGGAGGCGGCAGCGCATTTGTTGCGGGCGGTGGAGCTGTCGAAGGAGCCGGCGCTGCAACGGCATCGCGGTCCATTGCTCGACCTGCTCGAGCGGCAGATCCGTGTCGAGCAGACTTTCGCGTATCTGGATGTGCCCGTGGATCCCGAGTACGGGTGGATCTATCCGAGTTCAGTCAGGGCGACGGCACACGGGGTGATCGCGCTGTCGGAGTCGGGTGACGATCCGGAGAGATTGCAGCTGGTCCAACGTATGGTGCGCTTCCTCATCCGGAGCCGGCAGAGCGGATGGTGGCGTTCGACGCAGGACAACGCCGTCGTGGTGGATGCCTTGAAGACGTTCTATCGGCGGTTCGAAGAGGAGGAGCCGGACTTCACGGCTCAAGTGCTGATGGCCGGTGAGGAAATCCTGAGCGAGACGTTTCGAGGACGCTCACTGGGTGCGGTGTCGCGGGATGTCGGGCTGGAGAAGTTTGCCGCGCTCGAGACGGTTCCGGTCGAGATTGCTGCGACCGGCACGGGTCGGCTGTACTACGACCTGATGATCGAGACGTACTCGACCGAGCCTCAGCAGGCGCTCAGCAGTGGGCTTCAGGTGGAGAGGAGGATTCAGCGGATCGACGATGGAGGTCAGGCGATCGGGCGAGCGTTTGTGACGGGCGGGCGGGATGTGACGCTTCAGGCCGGCGAGATGGTGCTGGTATCATTGACGGTGACGAGTCCGTCGGATCGGAACTACGTCGTCGTCGACGATGCGTTGCCGGCCGGGCTGGAGGCGCTGAACACCTCGTTCGTGACGTCGGACCGCGTCGCCACGCAGGCGACCGGTTCGGACCGATGGTGGGGCTCCTTCAACCACACCGAGATTCGCGACGACCGGGTGCTCCTTTTCGCTGATTACCTGACGCGCGGCGAGCATCGGTATTCGTATGTGGCTCGCGCGACGACGCCGGGGAGTTTTGTTCATCCACCGGTGCAGGCCGAGCTGATGTATAATCCTGAGGTGCGGGGGAGGAATGCTACGGGGCGGTTGGTGGTGGAGGTGGAGGGAGATAAGGAGGCCGGGCGGTAGGGTTCACGTCATTCCGAGCTTGTCGAGTTGAGGCGACATCGGCCTCGCATGGATCCCGGGTCAAGGCCCCCGCCTTCCGCCGCCTTCCCCCGCCTTCCCACGCCTTCCCCCGCCTACGCGGGGGCGGAGCGCGGGGGCAGAGCGCAAGGGCAGGCCCGGGATGACAGGAGTAGTGTTGTACCCACGAAGGCGGGACGCGTGGACTTCTTCGTCATGCCCGCGCTCTGCGCTTGCACCTGCCTTGGAGGGCAAAACCCCTACAGTTCTCGGTTTCTTCACCGATACCTGCAGCGTTCAGTCCGAGTGATTTTTGCAGGCAAGAAAGCCGCCACGAGACCATGAAAAGACTCCTTTCGATGTTCTCGTTGGTGTTCGTCCTCGCCGCGCCGTCCCTGGCGCAGGAGCGCACGTTATCCGTGTACGGCTATTTCGATCTCGAATACGAAGTCGGCAACGAAAACGACGCAGCCCGTAGAGGATCGTTCGACCAGCACCACTTCAACGTCATCACGTCGTACGTCCTCGACGATCACTTCCGAGTGCTCGGCGAAATCGAGTGGGAGCACGGCACGGAGCTCGCCGTGGGCGAAGGAGCGGGTGAGGTCAAACTCGTTCGTGCGTGGGCCGAGTATCGTCACGCCGACGGGTTAAAAATTCGTGTCGGCAAGTTCCTTCCGCCCTACGGTATCTACAATCTGCGGCACGACGCCACGCCGACGTTTCTGTCAACGTTCCTTCCGAGCTCTATCTACGGTAACCATCTGAATCCGCTTGGCGAAGAGCAGCGATTCTACAGCAAGCATGCCACCGGTATCCAGGTACTGGGGTCCGTTCCCGTTCGGGACTGGCGTGTGGGGTACGCAGCGTACGTGTCCAACGGTCGCGGCGAGACACCGTTCGAAAGCGATGGCAATTCCAACAAGGGCCTGGGCGGACGGCTTACCGTCCTGCTGCCGAAGCGTGTCGCGGAGATAGGAACATCCTTCTATACCGACCGGAACGGGACGGCAGCCGACACGCGCCAGACCTTTGTGGGATTTGACGCGAACATAGATATCGCCGGGTTCAACATCTCCGGGGAAACGACCCTGGGTCGACTGGAAACGGTGACCGGCACCATGCAGCCTTCGGGCTCATTCCAGAATTCCCTCGGTGCCTATGGCCAGCTTGCGTACACGCTGTACGATCGGGTGACGCCTTTTGCGCGGTACGATTTTTTCGATCCGAACACCGGTACATCCGACGACGGCGAGTACCACGTCACCACCGGCGTCAACTTTTCGGTTACGCCACGCGTGTACCTGAAAGCGGAGGTGCACTCGGTGGGATTTCAGCAGGCGGGCATAGACAGCTACCGTCTCTTCGTGGCGTCAATCGCCGTTGCGTTTTAGTGCCCGCATGAAGTACATCCTGAATACCACAGTGAAGAGTCTTTCTCGCGTGAGTGGATCGACGGTCCTTGCCGCGATACTGCTCGCGAGTATCGCCGCATCGCCGGGCGCGAGTGCACAGATAGCCGTGATCGGCAATACCGAAGACGGCACGACCGATCTAACGATGCTCGAATTGCAGCAGGTGTATGCCGGTCAGTCCGGCCGTTTCACCTCCATCTGCATTCAGAGATCGCTCAGCGACGCGTTCTTTGGCGTCGTTCTCGACAGGACAGACCACGCAATCCGCAAGCACTGGATCAAGCTGCTGCTGTCGGGTCAGGTGCCGCAGGGACCGGTAGGACTACGCACGGATGAGGAGGTGATCGACTACGTCCGAAGCCATACGGGAGCTATCGGATTCGTATCCGCAGCAAGCGTGACGGACGATGTCCGTCTGATTCAGATCGACGGCCGCCGACCCGGGCAGGCAGGCTACGCCATCAACAGCCGCTAGCTCGATATCAGACCAATGAGGTCACTGCGATTCAAGTTTGCCGCCGGCGCCGGTCTGCTGCTCGTCGGCATACTGATGTTCGTGGTCATGTACTTCCCGAGGCAGCAGCGGGCTCAGCATCTGAAAGCGTTCGAGAGCGAATTGAGCCTGCTGACCGAGACGCTGGCGCTAACGGTCGGAATGGGGCTCGACGATTACGACTACTCCAGCATGAAGCTGGCTTTCGACTTCGCCAAGCGTGATCCGAACCTGGAGTACATCATTGTAACGGATGCGGATCGGGACGTCATAGGCAAATATCCGGAAGATGCGACGTACGACCTGTCCGTTCTTGAGCAGGGACTCATCGAAGAAGAGACGCGGGTCATTCATTCGTCGCCGATCATGATCGACGAGAAGATCCAGGGATTTGTCTCGGTCGCCAAGTCGCTCCACGAAGTGAACAAAGCCACGGCTGCGAGCAAGCGCGATACTCTCTGGCTGGGGTTCCTTATTCTCAGCATCGGACTGGTCATTGTGTTTGTGATTACGTCTACGGTGACACGGCCGCTGAATGATCTTTCAATCGCGGCGAAGCACATCTCACTCGGTAATTATGCGACGCGCGTTGAAGTCCGGTCCCGTGACGAGACGGGAGTACTTGCGGGTTACTTCAACGAAATGGCCGATGCGATCCAGCGCGGTCATGATGAACTTGAGCAACGCGTTCGCGAACGGACGGAAGCCCTGTCCGAGACCAACGCGGCTCTTAAGCAAAATGCCGAGGGTCTGGCGCAGGCGAAGAGTGCACTGGAGGAGCAGACTCGCGAGCTGACCGTCGCCGTCCGGAGCCTGCGAATCGCGCGCGATGCCGCCGACGCATCGGAGCGTCTGAAGTCGGCAATTCTCAACAACATGAGTCACGAGTTTCGTACGCCACTGACATCGATCCTCGGCTTTGCCGAAACGCTTGAAAAGGAAGTCGCCGACGAGCATCGCGGTTTTATGACGCTCATCGTAAAGAACGGTCGCCGGTTGACCGAGACACTAAACGCCGTGCTTGATCTGGCTTCCATCGAATCGAGGACGCTGGCTGTCGGATCGCAGCCGATCCGTGTCAGTGATGCTGTCGAAGCCGCAATCGCTTCGCTGCGCCCGTTCGCACGTGAGAAAGGCGTGGCGCTTCGAGCCGAACTCAACTGCAGGATGGCCTGTGCCGTCGCAGACGAGACGGCGCTCGATCAGGTGCTGCACCAGCTCATTCACAACGCGATAAAGTTCACCGAGAAAGGTGAGGTCGTAGTAGAAGTGCGGCGGGAGAAACGTGAAGTGGTGATCGACGTCAAGGACACGGGTATTGGCATCGCCAGGACATTCATGACGCGATTGTTTGAACCGTTTGCGCAAGAGTCGGAAGGACTGAACCGCGCACACGAGGGGAGCGGACTCGGGCTGACGCTCGTGTCGCGTCTCGTGCAACTGATGGGTGGCAGCGTGCGCGCCGTCAGCGAGAAGGGTTCGGGGACGACGTTTCGCGTTCGGCTGGTCCGCGCGGAGGAAGACGAAGAGCGGCTGGACCGGGAGGCGAAGCGTGGACGGAGCGCGGAGCGGGCGATATCGGAGCGGACTGACGAGAAGCCGGTCCCGAAAGGCTACTGGCCCGACGTCTACAGGAAGACGAGTTGACCGGGCCGGACTGAGGTCTGGAGATCCGACGGTCCTTGCCGTTCGCCGTCAACCGCGTTCTCGGGGTCCAGCACATGGCGTCGCGGGCGTAAGGACTAGGGCTCCACGCGATTCAAATCCCAGTCGTACTGATGGCCATCGATGCGCGGATTCGCTCGAATGGCTGCCTTGAGTTCATCGTTCGCGTACGGGATCAGGTGCTCGATCACTCCCTCCGCGCTGTCGCCAAAATCTTCCCGAAACCATTTGTAAATTTTGGAGATACGAAGGCCCTTTTTTGTGACCGTGACTCCGCGCGGATGATTCACGTATGCCCGGGCCCCGGAGTTGAGGTCCTCTTCGAGTGTCGCGGCTTCCCATGCCCGTGTGCCCAGGTTCGGACATCCGATCGATGCGCAGTTGAGCGCGTAGTGTACACGCGGGTCGTTGAACGTAGCGCGCAGGATGTCATGCTCGATGTTGTCGAGCGACAGGCGTTTGCCCTCTACCGTCACGCGCTTCGCACCCCACGGACCGAAGGCAAACGGATGGGGGCGGATCTGCCGGATGGAGCGACTCGGATTCTCTATGAGAATGAGCCGGACGGTGACGGCGTTGTAGAGGTTGGCCCAGAAGGCGAAGCGCTCGGCGCGGGGCAAGGTTGAGACTGCGGTCGCTTCGAGTCCGGCGATGTAGTCGTCGAGCGCCTTGCGGTCGTCGGGGTAGGATCGCCAGCGGTCGTAATCGACCAGGTTCAGGCCGTCGGACGATGGAATCACATAATCGGCGAGCAGCGTGCTGAAGGCGGCGTGATCCTGGGCGGTGAGGGGTTCGGGCATCGCGAGTGTGGCGAGGATGATGACGAGCGTGGCAGAGCGCATGAGGTTAGCGTCGGAGATGATGTTGGGGTGGCGTGATGAGAATCTCGTGCGGGTCGATTAGTGCGGAACCGGGTGCAGTTGTCAGGTG
>JABDKH010000037.1 GCA_013002345.1 Rhodothermales bacterium | reverse complement strand
TCGCCTTTCCTGAGACTGTTGTGGGCTGTCTTAAGCCTTTTCGACCTGACCGAAATCGAGCTCGACCGGCGTCGATCGCCCGAGAATCTGGACGGCGACGCGAACCTTGCTCTTCTCGTAATTCACCTGTTCGACGACGCCATTGAAGTCGTTGAACGGTCCATCCACGACGCGAACGACCTCGCCGGGCTCGAACAGCACCTTCGGCCGCGGCTGATCAGCGCCTTCCCGGACACGATTCAGAATCGCATCGGCCTCGCTGTCGGAAATCGGCGCCGGCTTGTCGCTCGAGCCGCCGATAAACCCGAGCACCTTCGGCACTTCCTTGACGAGATGCCAGGTTTCGTCATCCATCTCCATCTTGACGAGAACGTAGCCGGGGAAGAACTTGCGCTCGCTCCTGAGCCTGCTGCCGTCGCGCATCTCGACGACCTCTTCGGTCGGAACGAGTATCTCGCCGAACTTTTCCTCGAGGCCGAATCGCTTGATGCGCTCCTCGAGCGAGCTCTTCACCTTGTGCTCGTAGTTCGAGTACGCGTGCACGACATACCATTGCTGCGCCATGTCTTACGCCCCCTGACCGGTGATGAAGCGTGTGAACCACAGCAGAAAAATGTCCAGCAGCCAGAAGAACGTGCCCATGATCGCAGCGAAAACGAGGACGATCAGCGTCGTCTGGATCGTCTCTTCCCGCGACGGCCAGACGACCCGGCGCAGCTCCGTGCGCGAGCTGTGAATGAAAGACCACAGCGTCCTGCCCTGAGCCGACTGGAACGCGACCCAGATCGCGAGCCCAAAGGCCACCAGCACGCCGGCCGTGCGCAACAGCACCGACTCGTTGGCGTAGTAGTAGTACGCGAAGATACTGCCCACGAGTATTGCTACTGACAGCAGCAACAGCACCGTGTCCATTATCGTCGGCTTGGATTCTGCCTTTGTATCCATTGTCCTCAGGGACTCTCTGAGCTAAAGCGTTCGCCAATCGGCTGCCCGCGGATGGCAGGCCAGGAGGGAATCGAACCCCCAACCTGCGGTTTTGGAGACCGCCGCTCTGCCAATTGAGCTACTGGCCTTCCGCTTTTCGGGTGAGTCAGTCGAGAATTTTCGCCACGACACCGGCACCAACCGTGCGGCCGCCCTCGCGAATCGCGAACCGGAGACCTTCCTCCATCGCGATCGGAGCAATCAGCTCCACCTTCATCTGCACGTTGTCGCCCGGCATCACCATCTCCGTCGCTTCCGGTAGCTCCACCGCTCCCGTTACGTCCGTCGTCCGGAAATAAAACTGTGGCCGGTAACCCTTAAAGAACGGCGTGTGACGGCCACCCTCTTCCTTCGTCAGGATATACACCTCGCACTCGAACTTCGTGTGCGGATTGATGCTACCGGGCTTCGCCAGTACCTGACCGCGCTCAACGTCCTCGCGCTTCGTGCCGCGCAGCAACACGCCTACGTTGTCTCCCGCCTGACCCTCGTCCAGCAGCTTCCGGAACATCTCAACGCCCGTACACGTCGTCTTCTCCGTGTCCTTGATGCCGACAATCTCGATCTCGTCGCCAACCTTCACGATGCCCCGGTCGATTCGACCCGTCACCACCGTGCCGCGGCCGGATATCGAAAACACGTCCTCGATCGCCATCATGAACGCGCCGTCCACCGGCCGCTCCGGCAACGGAATATGCTCGTCCAGCGCCGCCACCAGCTTCTCGATCGACTGCGTCCCGATCTCCGAACTGTCGCCTTCCAGCGCCTTCAGCGCCGAACCCGTGACAATCGGCGTGTCGTCGCCAGGAAATTCGTACGTCGACAACAAGTCCCGAACTTCGAGCTCAACCAGCTCCAGAAGCTCCTCGTCGTCGACCATGTCCGCCTTGTTCAGGTACACCACGATATAAGGCACACCCACCTGGCGCGCCAGCAAGATGTGCTCCCGCGTCTGCGGCATCGGACCGTCTGCCGCGCTCACCACCAGAATCGCGCCGTCCATCTGCGCCGCGCCCGTGATCATGTTCTTGACGTAGTCAGCATGCCCCGGACAGTCCACGTGAGCGTAATGGCGCGCATCCGACTCGTACTCCACGTGCGCCGTCGCAATCGTGATGCCCCGAGCCTTCTCCTCCGGCGCCTTGTCAATCTCATCAAACGCCGATACGTCACCGCCGAATTTCTCCGCCATCACCTTCGTCAACGCCGCCGTCAGCGTCGTCTTACCGTGATCCACGTGACCTATCGTCCCCACATTGACATGTGGCTTCGTTCGCTCAAATTTTGCCTTCGACA
>JABDKH010000036.1 GCA_013002345.1 Rhodothermales bacterium | reverse complement strand
TCGGCAATCGCAAGGGTTACGCGGGCTACGAGTTCGAAGCGGCGCTCGCCGACGCGTTCCGGCTCTACCACGTGCGGCATCGGGTGCTGAACTCGGATCTGGGTCGGTGGGGGAGGAGGGATCCGCTGCGATATATTGACGGCGCGAATCTACTCGCCTATGTCATGGCCAACCCGCTTGCATTTCAAGACTCAACGGGTCAGCTGTGGATAACGAGTGCCCCGCTAACGACCAACAAGTTCATGCCATGCGGAGGAATCAGGTGTTACTATCGGTACATCTCGGCGATTCTGTGTCTTCATCCGGTCGTGGTCCAGAAGGTCACGTTCCAATCAAACTGTGCGAAGTGCGGGGACGATTTGGTAGACGAGTCTCAGGCTTTCTACGAGCGCATAGGGGACCCGTCTGTCTGGGGTGACAACTACACACGGATAAGCCTCGAGGATACTCGTGGTTCGTCGAGCGCGACACGCGATGTGCGCCTGTTCTGCAACCTGCCGCCGGATGCGTTCACGGGATGGCACGAGTTCGGCGTTGTCCCGGTTAGCACGTGTGGGATAGAAGGTACGACGTCCATCAGTCCTCCATGGATTTCAGGCGATGAGGTGGCCCACGATTGACGCACACAGGACCCAGCCGGGACACTGCCTCCGGCGAAAGGAGTCCTGCATGAGTGGTCAGCGATACTCAGAACAGTTCAAACGCGATGCGGCCCGCCTCGTCACCGAGGAGAGCTACTCGATCAACGCAGCTGCCGAATCCGTGGGCGTCACCCACACGACCTTGTCCAGGTGGGTCGACCGGTACGGCGACGAGGCCGATCAGTCCAAGCGCAAGTTCGCTTCGAAGGACGACGAGCTCGCCATCCTGCGCGAAGAGAACCGCCGCCTACGCATGGAACGCGAGATTTTAAAAAAAGCGACGGCCTTCTTCGCAAAGGACCAGTGAGCCGGTACGTGTTCATGAAGAACCACCGGCACGAATACCCCGTCACGATCATGACCAAAGTACTCGAGGTCTCCCCGAGCGGCTTCTACGGCTGGCTCCGACGTGCGCCGTCAGAGCGCGATCGCCGGCGCGAGGAGATCAGCGAAGCGGTCATCAAGAGCTTCGAGGCGAATCATGGGATCTACGGGAGCCGGAAGATCGCCCAGGTGCTCAACCGCACCGTCAGCGCTTGCCGCAACACCATCGCTCGCATCATGCGGGCGTTGGGACTACGCAGCAAGGCTCAAAGACGCCGGTTTGTCGTCACCACCGATTCGTCTCACTCCTCACCGGTAGCTCCGAATCAGCTCGCCCGGGTCTTCCAGGCGTCCGCTCCAAACGAGAAATGGGTGGCCGACATCACGTATCTCCAGACGGCACGCGGCTGGGTCTACCTGGCGGCGGTCATGGACCTCTTCTCGCGCCGAATCGTCGGGTGGTCCGTCAGTCGGCAGCTCGACACGGCGCTCGTCGAGGCCGCCTTGCACAACGCGATCACGAGCCGCTGCCCGCAAGATGGTCTGCTTCATCACTCCGATCGTGGCTGCCAATACGCCAGCGGTCACTACCGGGACCTCCTGACCAAGCACGGGATCGACTGCAGCATGAGCCGCCGGGGCAACTGCTGGGACAACGCTCCGATGGAACGGTTCTTCGGGGCGCTCAAGGGTGAATGGATGAACCACAAGCAGCTGGCGACGATGGAGGACGCTCACGCCAGCGCCTTCCGCTACATCGAGATCTTCTACAACCGGCGGCGGCTGCATCAGTCGCTCGGCTACGTCAGTCCGGTTGCCTTCGAAGCCGCCAGGGAGAATGCCGTGGCGGCGTAGTCAGCGGGCTTGTGTGCGTTTTTGGTGGGCCACGACACGATTCGTTCACGCCAATATGGTGGGACACCTTCAGAGACCAGGGCACAGTAGAAGCACAAACCGGATGGAACTGCTGTGATCCGTGTACTGCATCAGGCTGCGATACAACCACGTTCGCCACATGTGGCGCTGGCCTTCCCCCGGTTTGTCCGTAGCGAACACAACAAGGCTGCTTGTGTCCTTGCTCCTTGGTGCGCTGGTGAGCGCTACTCTCGCGGCGCTATTCGCGAGCACGCTGCGCATAAACGTGTTGGAACTCAGTCCAGTGGAACGTCTCAGCGTTACCACTCGAACTGGTCGCCGAGGGTACCAGAGCGTGGTGGGGCGTGGATCTACGGTGATCTTTGCTCGCGGTGGGAATTACTCCGTCGCCGATTCCATCGATCCGGTGAAGTTGCGCGAGAGCGGACTGCCTCATTGGGCAGATCTCAATCCTGCGAAAGGGGGGCCTGTCAGCATCTTGGCCGAGCAATACGAAGCATACGGCTGGCCGGCGAGATGTCTCGCGTCCTCTACTTTCAAGAGTGCGGACGGTAAACGGGTCATCGTCGGTGGAATCGAACTCAGTACGCTACCGCGATTCGCCGGATACAAGAATGTGCCCCGCGTGTTGCCTCTGCGACCGATTGCACTCGGACTCCTCATTGATGTTCCAGTTCATGGAGCGTTTGTCTACACTATGTGGTGGATATTGCGTGAGTGTCGAGCGCGACGACGGGGCCGACGCGGGCTGTGTTGGAATTGCGGCTATCCAGTCGGCGAGCCAGATCGCGTGTGTTCAGAGTGCGGTCGTTGCGTCCTCCGACGTGGGAATGACAGGACACGCACTGTCCCCACACTTCCGCCTCACCAGGCGAGATCGACGTCTGAGCCGGTAGATTGACCGGAAGCCACCGTGCGGTCTGCGCCCGTAGTGTTCAGAAACCTCGTCAGCAGCTAACCCGCACGGGCACCGCGGGTTCCGAGCTCGATTCATGGCCGACGTTTGCCATCGCGTGAGTGCCGGCGAGGTCGGCGCGCAGTCGCAAGGATCGCGCGCCCGTTAACCACAACGCTGAGAACGGGTCGCAATGGGAAAGATGAACCCAGTGGTTAACGGAAAGGCGCGAGCGCGCGACTTTTCGGCCGTGTCGCGCGCGACTTTGTGGTGTTGGCGGAGGTCGGCATCGGCATTCTGTAAGTGGAGCAACGGCAAGCCGTTGCCAGGACTCTCTCGCAAAAGTCGCGCGCATGAGTTATGAAGAGCGTCTGGACCGGGGAGCTT
>JABDKH010000035.1 GCA_013002345.1 Rhodothermales bacterium | reverse complement strand
CGCGATCCTGTTTATCTCGTCCATCTTTGGTCGAGAGGGTGGCGGCAAGGGATTGTCCATCTACAACACGACGAAGTCTGCTCTTATCAGCGCAGCCAAAATAATGGCCATGGAACTCGCTGCCGATTATATTCGCGTCAACACGGTGGCGCCGGGATCCATTCGATTTCCGGGCGGAAGCTGGGACCGTCGCGTACTCGATCAGCCCGAAGCGATGAAGGAGTTCGTAAACCAGAACATCCCGCTCGGGAGATTCGGTACGGCCGAAGAGGTAGCGGATGTTGTCGCGTTTCTCGTGTCGGACCGTGCGAGCCTCATCACCGGGGCGTGCGTCAACGTGGATGGTGGCCAGTCCAAATCCCTGATTTGAACCGTCTGATACCGGGGTCTACTCGAAGCGAGTAATCGCGACGTTTAGTTTTCGCTCCTGACCTCCCGCCTTCTTCCACTGCACAAGAATCGGACTCTGGTACTGACCCTGAACAATGGTGCCCACATCCCCCGCGCCCTCATCGCTGACAAGCAGGCTCACCGAACGCTTCATCCGCAGAAAGCGTGACGCGGGGACAGCAAGGAACTTGTCCAGAACCCGCTCCACAACCGATTCGCTCAAGCCCAGTTTGTCGATGAATTCGTTTACGATCTGGACCAGGTCGTACTTGGCGTAGTTCTTGGCTTTGCTCGGGATCGCTCTCGGATCCTTGATCATGTGATATCCCTTCTGCGCCATGTAGCGCATTGGGTCACGAAGAACTTCGATCAAGTCGTGGCTCATCAGGAGCGTCTCGTACTCGTTGACGGTGAGACCCGCGTTCATCTCATCGTTCGCCAGCGAGAGGTCGATCCGACCCTTTTTGATACCGTACTCCTGGAGCAATTCCTCGAGCAGATCGAAGACGCCGATTCGGGCATCCCTCAAATTTATGGAGTCCATCGGGTGATGCGATACCGGGATAGAGACCTCGAGCTGGTTGACCAGTTCGTCCCGGTTGTAACCGATGATGGTGGCGCGGCGCGTACGATGAAATTTGCCGTTGATACCGTCGAGCTCCACAAAGTAGACGGGCCGTTGCGGGTCATTGGCATAGGTGACGCAACTCTGCAGCCCGGCGCTGATGTAGGTGAGGTGCGAGTCTGCGTTGCGGGGTTCGACCTCCTTCTGCTCGTCAGTCAACTCGTCCCGCAGCTCCATCCTGTCATGCCGGTAGTCGGCATCGGGCGGAAAGATCTTCTGGAACGCCGTAACGAACGTCTCAACCGAATCTGCGGAATGATTCAGACGTGACTGAAAGTTCTGATCGAGAAAGCCCGCGGTCGTGTGATGCGAGCAGTAGACGGCCTTCTCGTAAGCACCAAAGTCCTCGCTCCGGTCATTCACCTGCTGGCTGATGTCAATAATCTCGACACGGGACTGCGGAACGAGCTCGAGGCTTATTTCCTTTGGCTCGACATGTACGTCTGCTGGGTCGATTTGCGCCATCGTGTGGGACCAGAGGTGCTATCGTGCTATGGAATGTTGCAAACCGAGTGCGGAATACAAAACATTTGCCCTGCTGATATTACAGTAACGGTCTGTATCTCCAAAACGAACTTTATCAACAATTTGGCTCAGAAACGCAATCTTGCCGCTTTTGTTGCGCCTATCGACTGATCCTGGCCGTGCGGGATGTATCGGCAAAGTGCAGCAAGACCTCGCAGTCCTTCTCCAATTCCTTTCCCCGTCGAACGGGCCGACCATCGCGCTCGACCCGAACATAGCCTCGTTCGAGCGTCTTTCGCGGGTCCAGCGCATCCAATTGGCGGACCAGCGACGTCACCCGGTTCGCCGTCGTGGTGATTCGGTGCTTCTGAAGCACCCTCATGCGATCCAGCAAATCGTCCGCTCGTTGGTACTGCTGCTCTACTCGCAGTTGCGGAGCGTTAAAACCACGTGACCTGACCAGATGGTGCAGCCTTCTTCGACTCATGGTGATCAGTCTGCGCACATGTGATTCTGCCCCGGAAATCACACTCGCCATGGATTGCGTGAGAGCGAATCGGTCGGGTACGGCAATCTCGGCCGCCATCGACGGCGTGGCTGCTCTGACGTCGGATACAAAATCGGCTATCGAGAAATCTGTCTCATGTCCGACCGCGCTGATGATCGGAATCGTGCAAGTGTGTATGGCGCGGGCTACGCTTTCCTCGTTGAAGCTCCACAGGTCCTCTGCCGAACCTCCGCCGCGGCCGACGATCATCACATCGGGCCGCATGGCGTCGTTGGCAGCCAGGCTGTCAAGCGCACGTATGGTGTTGGCAATCTGGTGCGCGGCCTCCACGCCCTGCACCGGAACCGGTGCGACGACCACCTGCACCACCGGGTATCGGCGCCGGATGATGGTCATGATATCATGCAGTGCAGCACCCGTCGCCGACGTTACGACACCGACGCACTTCGGAAAGGCGGGAATCGGCTTCTTGTGCCGGGCGTCGAACAGACCCTCGGCCTCGAGCTTCATCTTGAGTTGCTCGAACGCCTTCTGAAGGGCTCCCTCGCCGGCAGATTTGATGGAAATCGCTCGCAGCTGCAAGTCGCCCCGAGCCTCGTATATGTCTAACCGCGCCGACACCACCACCTGCATGCCATCCTGCGGCGCAAAGTTGAGTCGAGCGGCATCACTGCGAAACAGCACGCACCGCAGTTGTGCGTTGGCGTCCTTCAGCGTGAAGTAGCAGTGGCCGGAGGCCGGTCTCTTGAAGTTCGAGATTTCACCGGTGACCAGTACGAGCCCGTAGGTCGCTTGGAGTGTGCTTCGGACCGATCGCACGAGATCGGTAACCGTCAGAGTCTCACGACGCTGGCTTTGATCTGATTCCATGTAGAGTCCGTTGAACGAGGCCATCTCCCCATCGAATGTACGCACGATTCTTCATCGGGACGTCACGGTGCAGGCGCGAACTACGCTTCCACCTGCTCCGTTGAAATGAGGTCTGTACCACGCTTCGTCCGTTGAGCCCATGGAACACGACGTCGGCATTCGACTCCTGTTTGTCTGTCTTGGAAACATCTGCCGCAGCCCGCTGGCAGAGGCTGTCATGAGGCGTATGGTGGAGGAGCGTGGTCTCGCATCATGGATCTCGATTGACTCTGCCGGCACTGGAGCGTGGCACGCGGGCGAGCCTCCCGACCAGCGTATGCGTCAGGTCGCATCCGAGCGGGGCGTCTCGATGGACGGTCAGCGCGCGAGCCAGTTGCAGGCCAGTGACCTGGATCGCTACACGCATATCTTCGTGATGGACAAGTCGAACCTTCACGATACGCTGTACCTGGATGTCGAAGATCGCAACGGTCACAAAGTCCGGCTCTTCAGAGAACTGGATCCTGTTCCGGGGGACTACCAGGTTCCGGATCCGTATTACGGCGGGCCAGGTGGATTCGAGAACGTTTTCGGAATTGTTGAGCGGACTTGTGCGGAGATTCTGGACCGGTTGGTGCGTGAATACTCGCTTGATTCGAAGTCGAAATGAACGCCGCGGCCGTTGATGAGATCAGGGCCGCCGTGGAGTCTCTGGGTATCGACGTCCGCTCGATCAGTGCGGTAGCGGGCGGCGACATCTCCGCTGCGTTCCGCGTCGAATGTGGTGACGGGCGGGAGCTGTTCGTCAAAAGTGGTGAGCCGGGCGTCCTCACGGCTGAGGCGAAGGGGTTGAAGGCATTGTCAGACGCGGCGCACGCGCTCATCGTACCGCACCCGGCGGCGTACTGCGAGACAGAAGAAGGAGCTTCGTTACTGGTTCTTGAGTGGCTGGAACGAGTTGGCCCGACGGAAGACTACTGGGTCTCGCTTGGGCGCGGTCTGGCGGCCCTTCACGGGACAAGTGCGGAGCAGTACGGCTTTCATAAGGACAACTACATTGGACGGCGCCCGCAGCCGAACGAGTGGTGCAGCAGCTGGGTTGAGTTCTTTGCGGAGCGACGTCTTGAGCCTCAAGTCCGATGGCTGAAGGACACGGGGTTCTGGGAATTATCCTGGTCCACACGCTACGCGAATCTCTGTCGTCGTCTGCCCGAATTGATTGCGGATCAACCTCTGGCCTCTCTTGTCCACGGGGATCTCTGGGCGGGCAACGCCATGGCGACGACAGCTGGGCCGGCCGTCGTGGACCCGGCGGTGTACTATGGAGACCGTGAAGTGGACCTTGCGATGACGGAGCTGTTCGGAGGCTTCTCACCCGTGTTCTATGCCGCCTACCGCGAGGCATTCCCGCTGGACGCCGGCTACGCTCGCAGGCGGGATCTGTACAACCTGTACCATCTGCTGAACCACCTGAACCACTTCGGGTCGAAGTACGCAGGCTCCGTTGACCGGGCACTCCGGGAACTGGGCAGATGATGTCGCGACCTTGCTAATCCGAACTGGCCGCTACGAGCTGAAGAAAACGGTCTGCGTCTGACAGGTCGTCCAGAAGAATATCAGGCTCAAAGGGCTCCAGCTCCGCTCGTCCGAAGCGGCCGGTGCAGACGGCAACCGAGACCGCCCCGATCTTGCGTCCGCAGCCGATGTCGTGCTCCGTGTCTCCAATAATGATGATCTGCCGCCCCTCGTACCGATGACCGGTGAATTCATGCGCGCGCCCGACAGCAATAGGCGGCAGTTCGTAGCGATCCGCATGGTCACTGCCGAATGCGCCGAACGGGAAATAGCCGTCGAGGCCGGCTAGTGTAAGCTTCAGGTAGGCGGTCTCCTTCAGGTTTCCGGTTAGCAGTCCGAGCTGTATCTCAGGTTCGTCCGCCAGTCTGCGGACCAGTTGCTCGATGCCGGGCAACTTGTCAACCCACGACGCATCGAGCAGCGATAACATCGTGTTGCTGTACAGCTTCAGGGCACGACGAAAGAGGTCCGGGTCGTGATCGGGGAGCAGCCCCATCTGATCGAGGATCTCAGTCAGGATTTGCTGGTCGGTCTTGCCGGCGAACGAAATGAGATCGGGATCGAAGGTCGTCCCAAAGACATCCTCGATGGATTTCTTGAAAGCATGGCGTCCCCGGCCGTTGGTGGTCAGGAGCGTGCCGTCGATGTCGAAGAGTAGGAGTCTTTTCAACAGTTGCCGAACCCGGATCCGCTTTGTGATGCGATTTCAAGGCCGACGTCGTTCTGAAGTTTCGATGCCGCGGCCCACCCCACGAAACTTCGCGGAAACGTAACGAACCGCAGGCGTTTTGAGTAAGTTACCATAATTACTCCCATGCTCTGATGGATCAGGACTTTGCCCACCGACAGCGGAAAGACACTCTACCTTCTGGACGCGATGGCGCTCGCATACCGCGCCCACTTCGTGTTTATCAATCGGCCGCTCATCAATTCCAGGGGCCAGAACACGTCAGCGACCTATGGATTCACAAACACGTTGCTGAAGTTGATTGAGGACCACGGGATCGAGCACATGGCGGTGGTGTTCGACGTGATGGGCGAGGGCGGTACGTTTCGGGACGAGATGTTCGAGGACTACAAGGCGCACCGTGACCCTCCGCCGGACGACCTGGTCGCCAACCTCCCACTAATCAAGGAGGTCGTAAAGGCGATGGATATTCCGGTGATCGAGGTCGAAGGGGTTGAGGCGGATGATGTCATCGGTACGCTAAGTTTGCATGCAGAGAAGGAC
>JABDKH010000034.1 GCA_013002345.1 Rhodothermales bacterium | reverse complement strand
GGACGGTACCGTCAAGGTGCTCGTCGAGGGTAGTCAGCGCGCGCATATCAGAGATCTTGAGATCGGCGAGTGCTTCTCAGCCGAGGCTGAACCCCTGGCCGAGGAGGACGACGACTACGACGACCGCGAGATGGACGTGCTGTGCCGTTCGGTGGTCTCGCGTTTCGAGCAATACGTCAAGCTCAACAAGAAAATTCCACCGGAGATCCTGACCTCGCTGTCGGGCATCGAGGACCCGAGCCGGTTGGCCGACACCGTGGCCGCGCATATGGCGCTCAAGCTCGTGGACAAGCAGAAGGTATTGGAGCTGCACGACGTCAAAGGGCGACTCGAGCACGTGCTCGGGCTCGTCGACGGCGAGATCGACGTATTGCGGATCGAGAAACGCATTCGTGGACGCGTCAAACAGCAGATGGAGAAGAGCCAGCGCGAGTACTACCTGAATGAGCAGATGAAGGCCATTCAGAAAGAGCTCGGTGAAATGGAGGACGCGCCGAACGAGCTGGTCGACCTCGAGCAGAAAATCGGCACGGCTGGTATGCCCAAGGAAGCCAAGGAGAAGGCAACTTCGGAGCTCAACAAGCTCAAGCTCATGTCACCGATGTCGGCCGAAGCGACAGTCGTGCGTAACTACATTGATTGGCTCGTGAAGGTTCCCTGGAAGAAGCGCACGAAAACCATTCAGGATCTCGCGGAGGCCGAGCGCGTTCTCGAAGAGGATCACTACGGTCTCGAAAAGGTCAAGGAGCGCATTCTCGAGTATCTGGCTGTGCAGCAACGCGTCAAACAGCTCAAGGGCCCGATTCTGTGTCTAGTCGGCCCGCCGGGCGTAGGTAAGACCTCTCTGGGTCAGAGTATCGCGCGCGCGACGAACCGAAAATTTGTGCGGATGTCACTCGGAGGTGTGCGCGACGAAGCTGAGATTCGCGGTCATCGCCGCACTTATATCGGGTCGATGCCAGGCAAGATCGTGCAGAACATGAGCAAGGTCAAGGTCCGCAACCCATTGTTTCTGCTCGATGAAGTGGACAAGATGTCCATGGATTTCCGAGGCGACCCGTCGTCAGCGCTGCTCGAGGTGTTGGACCCGGAGCAGAACTCGACGTTCGCCGATCACTACCTCGAGGTCGACTGCGATTTGTCCGAGGTCATGTTCGTATGTACTGCAAACAGCCTGAATATTCCGGCACCGCTGCTCGATCGCATGGAGGTCATACGGCTACCGGGGTATACGGAAGACGAGAAGCTCAACATCGCCAAGCGTTATCTGATTCCCAAGCAGATGCGCCAGAATGGTGTGGAGGATACGGAGCTCAAGATCTCCGACTCCGCCATACTCGATACGATTCGCTACTACACGCGCGAGGCGGGCGTGCGCAACCTCGAGCGCGAGATTGCTACGATCTGCCGTAAGGTCGTTAAACAGTTGTTGTTACGCCCGCGCAAGAGCACCGTTCACGTCAATCATCGCAACGTCGGAAAGTACCTCGGCGTACAGCGGTTCCGCTACGGTCGCGCAGAAGACAACGACCAGATCGGCCAGGTCACGGGGCTTGCATGGACCGAGGTCGGTGGCGAGTTGCTGACGATCGAGGCGGCCACGGTGCCGGGCAAGGGCAAGCTTATTCACACCGGGCAGCTCGGCGATGTCATGCAGGAGTCGATTCAGGCTGCGATGACGGTCGTGCGCAGTCGCGCAGGTGTGCTCGGCATTGACGAGGAATTTCACCAGAAATCCGACGTGCATATCCATGTCCCAGAGGGCGCGACACCCAAAGATGGACCGTCCGCGGGCATCGGAATGTGCGCAGCTTTGGTATCTGCACTGACAAAGATCCCGGTTCGCTCGAACGTCGCAATGACCGGTGAGATCACGTTACGCGGAGAGGTATTGCCGATCGGTGGCTTGAAGGAAAAACTGCTGGCCGCACATCGCGGCGGCATTGACACCGTGCTCATTCCTGACGGCAACGAGAAGGATCTGACTGAAATCCCGAAGAACATCAAAGACAAATTGACTATTCTTCCGGTCAAATGGATCGACGAAGTCTTCGAGCACGCACTGCAGCATCTGCCCGTGCCAGGTCGCGGTGGCGAAGTTGCCGCGACCGAACGCGATAGCAAGGCAGAGGAAGTCGAGAAGAACGAGGCATCGTTGCCGCACTGATCGAAGCAGTCTTATTTGACAGCAGAAAATCCGCCTTGGTATAAG
>JABDKH010000033.1 GCA_013002345.1 Rhodothermales bacterium | reverse complement strand
CAAGGTGGACGGTCACCTGTTCATTGATAAGGCTGTTAATAACGGAGCTATCGCCGTCGTGTGCGAGACGGTGCCGGGGGACGCCAGGACGCGGTTTCCCGGCACCGTATTCGCCACTGTTTCCAATACACGTGCCGCGTGGGCGCATCTGTCGTCCGTCTTCTACGAAGACCCGTCGGAGAAACTCACGATCGTCGGCTCGACCGGCACAAACGGAAAAAGCACGACCGCATATCTGATCCACCATCTCCTGAACACACTCGGTCGCAAGTGCGGCCTGATAGGAACTATCGCTTACCACACCGGGGAAGAAGAACGACAGGCCAGCCTGACGACGCCTGACGCTCTCGAACTTCAAGAGCTTCTTCGCGCGATGGTAGACGCCGGATGCACAACGTGCTCCATGGAAGTCTCATCACACGCACTCTCGCAGCATCGCGTGGCCGGGCTTGCATTTGACGTGGGTGTTTTTACGAACCTCACGCAGGACCACCTGGACTTCCACGGTGACTTCCAGCATTACCTGGAGACCAAACGATCACTCTTTACGTCGCTCGCCGCCGGTGCGACCGCTGTCTACAACAGCGATGATCCCAGCGGCGCTGCAATGGTGAGCGACATTCATGCAGAAATTCTGTCTTACGGACAGAATACACAGGCGGACATACGCTTCGAGGTTCTGGGCAACGATCGAGAAGGACTATCCCTTCGTCTGGACGGCTACAAACAGACCTTCCGACTAGTCGGAGTCTTCAATGCCTACAACCTCACCGCAGCGTATGGCGCAGCCAGGGCCCTCGATTATCAGTCGGGGGACATACTCGGGGCTCTGGCTGATGCGCCGCCTGTACCTGGTCGATTCGAACAGATGCCCACACCCGACGGGCGACTGGTTATCGTCGACTATGCTCATACTCCGGACGCTCTTGACAATGCGTTGCGAGCGGCACGAGAAGTACTCAAGGGCCACGGACGGCTGATCTGCGTCTTCGGCTGTGGCGGAGACAGGGATGTGACGAAGCGACCCTTGATGGGCGCCATAGCCGAGCAAATGTCGGATCTCGCCATTGCCACCAGCGACAATCCACGCACGGAAGATCCGGCCAGAATTCTTGACGATATCCGCACCGGTTTCGCGAACCCGACTGCCGCAAAGTGGATCGTCGACAGGGAGTCCGCGATCGGTGCCGCTGCCACGTTGGCGGTGCCAGGCGACATCGTGCTCATTGCCGGCAAAGGTCACGAAACCTACCAGGTGATCGGTACCCGCAAAACACTTTTTGACGATCGAAAGATTGCGCGCCAGGTATTCGGCATACCCGACACGAAGTTGTCCTAGAACCCACCGAAATGCTATACCACCTCATCGACTATCTGGAACAGGTCTACCAACCTCCGGGCTTCCAGATCATTCAGTTCATCACGGTGCGCGCTGCCCTTGCCGCCATCACCGCGATGTTCACGTCGCTCGTCGTCGGTCGACGGATGATCTTGTGGCTCGAACGAAAACAACTTGGTGAGCAGGTTCGGGAAGGCTCGGCGGCAGGCTTTATCGACCACGCCCACAAACGGGGCACACCCACCATGGGTGGCGTGATCATGCTGTTGTCCATTCTCGGGGCTACGCTTCTCTGGGGCGATCTTACCGAGCTCTACGTCTGGGTAATCATCATAGCGACCGCCTGGATGGGCGTCTTCGGATTCGCCGACGACTATATCAAGGTGGTAAAGCTCGACAAGAGCGGATTGCCCGCCCGCATCAAACTCGCGGGTCAGATCAGTCTCGGCATTGGAGTCGGGTGCGTCCTTTACTTCACACCCCAGTTTGAGGAGCTGCGATCGATAACGTCCCTTCCGTTCGTTGCTGACGGGCGAATGAGCTACGATTTTGTGACGGGACTCTTCGGCGACGTCGATCTTGGATGGATCGTCTTCATACCGGTGAGCGTGTTCATCATCACCGCCGTTTCGAATGCCGTCAACCTGACGGACGGGCTCGACGGTCTCGCAGCAGGTACGACGGGTATTGTGGCTCTTGGCCTCGTTGTCCTCTGCTACATCTCCGGCAACGCGATCCTCTCGGACTTTCTGAACGAGATCTTCCTTCCAGGAACCGGCGAGTTGTCCATCTTCGCGGCTGCCATGGCTGCGGCCTGCTTCGGATTCCTCTGGTACAACGGATATCCGGCCACCGTATTCATGGGCGACACCGGATCCCTGGCGCTTGGCGCGGCCGTCGGCACCCTCGCGCTGATGATCAAGAAGGAGCTGCTTATACCGCTTCTATGCGCGGTGTTCTTCGTGGAGTCGCTCTCGGTCATCATTCAGACGTCTTACTTCAAGTATTCCCGCCGGAAGACCGGAGTCGGAAGAAGAATGTTCAAGATGGCACCCTTGCACCACCACTACGAGGTGATGGGGACGCACGAAGCAAAGATTGTGGTGCGATTCTGGATCATCACGGCAGTGACCGTGATCGCGACTCTCCTGACACTTCGCATTCGCTAGAGGCATCCACGGTGGTTTCCACGATGCAGTCGGCTTCAACGCCCCAGGTACCCGGGTCGACGATCACGGTCGTCGGTGCGCAACGAAGCGGTATTGCCGCGGCGTTACTGCTGGCGCGAAACGGAGCCGACGTCTTCGTGACCGATCGTGGACCGATCGACCAATCTGCCGTCACAGAGTTTCAGAACGCCGCAATTGGATACGAGAGTGCTGGGCACACCGCGAAAGCCTCGGAGGCGGATTTCATCGTGATTAGTCCCGGAGTGCCATCAACGTCACCTCTTGTCGAGGAGGCAGCGCGACGCGGCATCCCTGTGGTTTCAGAAATAGAAGTCGCCTCGTGGTTTTGTCGCGCTCCCGTGTTGGCCGTGACAGGCTCGAACGGCAAGACGACGACCACCGCACTGCTCGGTCACATTTTGAAGAGCGCGGGCAAACGAGTTCACGTTGCAGGCAACATTGGACTTGCCTTTTCGGCCATTGCCGAGGATGCGCTCGAGCATGACCTGGTGGTTCTTGAAGTGTCCAGCTTTCAACTGGATCACATTACGAGCTTTCGGCCAATGGTAAGTCTGCTGCTCAATATTACACCGGACCACCTGGACCGGTACGACAACGATCTACAGGTCTACGCACGGAGCAAATACCGGATCATGGAGAACCAGCGTGATCACGATACGGTCGTCTACAACGCAGACGATCCGCTCGTCCGGGCCGGCATCGAGCAAGCGTCGACACGGAGCCGCGTCACCGCATTACCCTTTTCGCTAGAGAGGCCCACGGACCGTGGAGCCTTCGTGGCGAACGAGACAATCATCATCAATCTGCATGGAGAGGAGGAACGCCTGATGCAAGTGAAGCAAGTCGCTCTTAAAGGGCGACATAATCTTTACAATTCGCTGGCAGCGGCGGTAGCAGCAAGAGTAGTAGAAATTAGAAGTGAGATCGTCCGGGAGAGCCTCGCGACCTTCGAAGGCGTACCCCACCGGCTTGAGCTCATCCGGACGGTCTCCACCCTCAAGTTCGTAAACGACTCGAAAGCCACGAACGTGAACTCGCTCTGGTACGCGCTCGAATCGTTCAACGAACCCGTCGTGCTGATCGCCGGAGGTCGCGACAAAGGCAACGATTACTCGTCGCTGATCGACCTCGTCAAGAAAAAGGTCAGGGCGGTCGTCGCCATCGGTGAGAGCGCCGAAAAGGTGCTGAGCGAACTCGGACAACATGCTCCCGAATCAGTCGGCGCCGACTCACTGGAACAGGCGGTCGAATTCGCCCAGGCTCTTGCACAGCCCGGAGATGTCGTCCTGCTCAGTCCGGCGTGCGCGTCCTTCGACATGTTCGACGACTATATGGATCGTGGAGAGACGTTCCGCAGGATCGTGGAAGAGCTATAGAGGAGAAACCGGAGAGAGGATCCCCCCAAGATGGAGATATCAAAGACACCACCTGCCGTGACTCGATTCCTGGCGTCACTCCGGCCGGCGGACAAGTACCTGGTCTGGGTGATCCTGGGCCTGGCGGCATTCGGTATTGTCGCCGTGTACAGTGCCGTCGGTTTTCTCGCCGCCACTAAGTCGGGCGGCGACACGGAGCGATTCCTGCTGCGACACGTGACTCGTGTGGTCGTTGCGCTTGGAGTGATGGGCGTCGTCAGTCTCATAGACTATCGCAAGTTGGCCCGCCTCTCAAAGCTCGCGCTCGTGTTTTCGATCGGACTGCTCATCGCGGTACAAGTGATCGGGACGGTGCAGGGCGGAGCAAGACGGTGGCTTGACGTGGGTGCATTCGGTTTCCAGCCGTCGGACCTCGCCAAAGTTGCGCTTGTTCTGTATGTGGCCGTCATGTTGGCGCGCAAACAGGAATACATAAAGGACTTCAGCCGCAGTTTCCTTCCGATTCTCGTCTGGATCATGGCGACGGTCGTGCTCATTGGAATTGAGGATCTCTCGTCGGCGGTCCTCCTACTCGTCGCGACGCTGACCATGTGCTTCGTCGCCAGAATAAGCACGCTGCACATCACCGGCACGGCACTCCTCGGGCTTGTACTGGCCGGGGGACTGCTACTTGCCTCACCTCACCGCGCAGCCCGGGTTGAGGCGTATCTCGGACTGAAGATCTTTCCGAACACGACATCCGAACAGGTCTTCGACGCCCAGGACGAAGGATACCAGGCACAGCAGGCGAGGATTGCCTTTGCGATGGGCGGACTGACGGGTGTTGGTCCAGGGAAGAGCGTACAGCGTGACTTTCTACCGGCTCCCTACAACGATTTCATCTTTGCGATTATCGCAGAGGAATACGGCATCATCGGGGCGCTGGCATTGCTGGCGCTGTTCGTCGTCTTCCTCGCCCGCGCACTGTTGAGAGTTGCTCGGCATGCGGTCGACCCGCTCGGCCTCTTTGTCGCTGTGGGCATGGCGACGATGTTGGCCCTTTACGGTTTCATACACGCGGGAGTGGCCGCCGGATTGTTACCGGTAACAGGGCTCCCGATGCCCTTTGTTTCATACGGTGGCACGTCGATGCTGGCCGCCGGACTGATGGTCGGGATCTTGCTGAATATCTCCAGACAAATAGACGACAAGGCGATACGACAGGATGCGTGACGGAGATCGGCCAAGGATTCTTTTTGCTGCCGGCGGGACGGGCGGACACGTCTATCCAGCCATTGCGGTAGCGGACGAGATTCGTCGATTGAATCCGTTGTCGGCGATCGTCTTTGCCGGCACGCGCGACAAGATGGAATGGGACGCCGTGCCGAAGGCAGGCTACGAGATCTCACCGATCACAGTCGCGGGTTTTCAGCGTGGTCGGATCGTTCAAAACCTCGGGACACCGTTCAAGGCCATCCGCGGCTTTCTGCAGAGTCTCTCGCTCGTGCGCGCCTTCGACCCAGACGTGGCCGTTGGCACCGGAGGCTATGTCGCCGGACCCGTATTGGCTGCGGCAGCTGCCTTGAAAAGAAGGGTTGTTGTTCAGGAGCAGAACGCGTACGCGGGTGTAACGAATCGGCTCGTAGGACGCTGGGCGGACGAGATTCATCTCGCGTTTCCAGAGGCGGTGAAATTCTTCCCGAAGGAACGCTGTCATATGACGGGCAATCCAACGCGAAGCGAGTTGCACGGCGCGGATCGATCTGAGGGAAGAGCTTTCTACGACGTCCCATCTGAGGCGCAACTTGTGTTTGTGTTCGGCGGGTCACTCGGAAGCGAAGCATTCAATCGCGTGCTGGTTGATCTCGCACCGGCTATCGCCCGCGAGAATAGATTCCTGCTATGGCAGACGGGACCTCGCTACTACGATCGAGTAGTGCAGACCATCGGCAACAACGAAAGGATTCGGCTGCGACGCTACATCGATCGGATGGATCTGGCCTATGCGGCCAGCGATCTCGTGGTGGCGCGAGCAGGTGCCAGCACGTGCAGCGAACTCATGATGACGGGCACGCCCTCGATCCTTGTGCCATCGCCGAACGTCGCAGAAGACCATCAGACGCGAAATGCAGAGAGTCTTGTGTCAGCGAATGCCGCTGCACTCTTGAAAGAGTCGGATATGACGAATCTTCTTGTCGAGACAATCGACACATTGATCACGGATCAGGACTTGCTTCATACGATGGGAGCGGCGGCGGCTCAGCTTGCCAGGCCGGAAGCGGCGACCGAAATCGCACAAGCCGTGCTGCGACTCGCCGGTGCCTTCGAAGCCAATGACCTGTACGCGGGGGCAGTCCATGGTTGAAGTTCGACGACAACCGGCGTTCGGGCGAACCCGCCGTGTTCACATGGTCGGGATCGGTGGCATCGGAATGAGTTCGATCGCCGAAGTGCTGCTGTCTCGAGGATATGTGGTAAGCGGATCCGACCTCCAACCCGGAGAAACTACTGAGCACCTCGAAACACTTGGAGCAACGATCTACAGGGGCCACGACGCGGGACACGTCGGAGACGTCGATGTTGTAGTGCATTCGTCCGCGGTAGACGCTGGCATAAATCCGGAGACCCTGGAAGCTCGCCGCAGGCACATACCGATCATCAAGCGTGCGGACATGCTGGGCGAGTTGATGCGCACCAAATACGGGGTCGCCATCGCGGGAACGCACGGGAAGACCACGACGACAACCATGGCCGGGATGGTCGTTGGGCACGGGGGATTCGACCCGACGATTATCGTTGGCGGCAAGGTCGCGGTCTTCGGCTCGAATGCTGTGGCAGGAGAGGGAGACGTGATCGTGATCGAAGCCGACGAGTATGATCGCGCCTTCCTGCGGCTCACACCCTCGATTGCGGTCATTACCTCGATCGACGTGGAGCACCTGGATATCTACACCGATCTGGATGACATAAAGAACGCGTTCGTTCAGTTTGCGAATAGTACGCCGTTCTTCGGAGCCGTCATTCTGTGTATTGACGACGAGAATGTGCAGTCCGTAGTAGAGCGCATAGATCGTCGCATTGTGACGTACGGGTTTTCACCGGGAGCAACGGTCCGGGCTGCTAATATTGAGTCCGTCGGGCTACGCACAACGTTCGACGTCCATGTCGAAGGTGCGTTTGCAGTTCACGTGGAGCTGAAGGCGCCGGGCAGGCACAACCTCCTGAATGCGTTGGCAGCGTTTACGGTTGGCCTGGAACTCGACATTCCGGTTTCCAGAATCGCGGAGGCTTTGCAAGCCTTCGAAGGCGTCCAGCGTCGCTTCGATATACTGTCGACGGCTGCGGACATCGTCGTGGTCGACGACTATGCGCACCACCCGGCGGAGGTCGCTGCCACACTTCGGACGGCGTCGGATGCCTGGCCCGACCGACGGATTGTCGCAGCGTTTCAACCCCATCTCTATTCCCGAACGCGTGACATGCGAGAAGAATTCGGTCGCGCATTTCAGGATGCCGATGTGATGTTTGTAACGGACATCTACGGTGCGCGTGAGACGCCCATCGCTGGCGTAAGTGGGCGGCAGTTGGTGGACATCGCAACCGGATTAGGCCACGCCGACATCTCCTATGTCGAAAGTGTGGTAGCGCTGCCGGAGGTGCTCATATCCCGCCTGCGTCCCGGCGACGCTGTGATATTGATGGGCGCCGGCGATATCTGGAGACAATCGAGAGTCCTGGTGGAGGCGCTCGCTTCCCGAGTTCAAACGACAACCAACACGACATGAGCAGAGATCGGAAACATGAGCTGATCGAGATGGCGCAGCCGGGCCGAAAATGGGGCTACGCCGCTGTCCTGGCCGCTTGCCTCATTCTGGGACTTGCCGCCGTCGGGTGGCAATGGCGATCCGACGTCGTCCTGAAGTCGATCGAAGTGGTGTCGGCATGCGAAGTCGAATGGAAGCTCTTTTCATCCGCCGCATGCCCACCGCTCAACGCTACCAAAGACGAGATCCGGGAGATGGTAGTCGCGGAACTGGATAGCCCACTGTATGAGATGGATCTGGCAAGGCTTGCGGATCAGGCGCAGCGCCATCCGTGGATTGAACACGTTGACGTGGAACGGACGCCGAGCGGAAGGATGATACTCACCGTCAAAGAGCGGACTCCCGTGCTGCTTGCGATGCGTAGCGGTCGACCCGTGCACTACATCGACGCCGAAGGCTTCCGAATGCCATTCGTTGCGGGAGTAGCGTACGACGTTCCGCTGCTTCACGGACTCGACGAGGCCTTCGATCCACTCGTTGCTGTGGCGGAACCGTCTGTCCTGGAACTGGCATCGGTACTGGACGATCTCGATCCGTCTATTCACGCTCTCGTGTCGGAGATCGAAATCCAGAAGGCCGGAGAGTTCGTGCTTCACACCACGGTGCTCGACAACCGCGGCTCGCTCGAAGTGCGCATTGGAAAGGGTGATATTGAGAAGCAGTTGACCAAACTACATGCGTTCTGGCATCAGGCGCTCCTGCCCGAGCCCGAACGTGATATTCGACAGATAGACCTCCGTTTTAACAGCCAAATCGTGACGAAGTAACCATCGCCCCGGCGATCAAACTTGATCAACGAAAATCGCAACGCGAAATGAACGACAACATTGTTGTAGGACTCGACATTGGCACCACGAAGGTGTGCGCGGTAGTCGCTGCTGTGGATGAACTGGACCGTATCAACATCCTCGGCTTCGGCAGGGCCGCGTCGGATGGCCTCAATCGAGGTGTCGTCGTCAACATCGACCGCACCGTTGCCGCCGTGCAGGAAGCCATAAGAGAGGCCGAGCGTGGCGCGGGCGTCGAAGTGAAAAGCGTTGTCGTCGGAATTGCGGGGGATCATGTTCAAAGTTTTCAGAGTCGCGGAGTCATTACGATCTCCAATCGCGACAATGAGATCACTCTCCGCGACCAGCAGCGTCTAATCGAGGATACGATGCACGTTGCGATGCCGGCTGATCGGGAGATACTTCATGTGATCCCGCAGGACTTTATCGTTGACGGACAGGATGGAGTGGCCGATCCGGTGGGGATGAGCGGCGTGAGGCTCGAGGCGAACGTGCACATTATCACGGGACTCGTGTCGGCCGCGAAGAACATATACCGGTGCGTAGAAAAGGCCGGCTTCAGCGTTGCCGACATCGTTCTCGAACCGCTGGCGTCGTCGTTCGCCGTACTGCATCAGGATGAGAAAGAGGTCGGTGTGGCACTGATCGACATCGGCGGCGGCACCACAGACATTGCCGTGTTTGAGGACAACACCATCCGTCACACCGCAGTCATTGCTGTCGCGGGCAACAACGTCACGGATGATATCCGCAAGGGACTTGGTGTGATGCGCGATCAGGCCGAGGATCTCAAGTGCAACTACGGAGCTGCGATCGCACACGCCATCACAGAGGAGGAGTCGATTACCATCCCGGGAATTGGAGGCCGGTCGGAGAAGACCATCGGCCGCGGAGTGCTATCGCAGATCATACAGCCGAGGATGGAGGAGATTCTGGAGATTGCCGGAATAGAGATCAAGCGCAGCGGCTACGGTAGACATCTTTCGGCTGGCGTCGTCGTCACCGGCGGTGGGTCGATGGTTCCTGGTACTGCGGATCTCGCAGCTGAGGTTCTCGGCGTTGAGGCGCGCGTCGGTTATCCGATGGGTCTCGCCGGCGGCCTTGTCGAAGAAGTCAGCGATCCGAAATACGCGACATCGGTCGGGCTGGTGCTCTTCGCACTTCGCCCCGAACTGCGTGGCGGTGCCGCATTGTCTACCGCGATGGTGACACACCCGGGCGAAGATGGAATCCCGGGTGACAAATTGGTTGGCCGTATCGCATTGCGAATGAAAGCCTGGTTCGACGAACTATAGTGGGACCTGTAAAACTAGAGACTAAGAAGATTCCCCGGGGATCGAAGCAAACTGGAGGAGAGAATGGATAATCTGTTCAGCCCGCGTTTCAAGTTTGATGAGGCATCAAACGATGAAGCCAAGATCTGCGTGGTCGGGGTCGGTGGCGGCGGTGGTAACGCGATCAACAACATGGTCGATCGCGGCATTAAAGGTGTGGACTTCATTGCCATCAACACAGATGCGCAGGCGCTTGGCGCCAACCTGGCCACCACAAAGATCCAGGTGGGCCGTAGCGTGACGAAGGGTCTGGGTGCGGGGGCACGGCCCAGTGCAGGCGCAGAAGCCGTGCAGGAGAACTACGAGCAGATCGAGCAGGCGCTCAGCGACTACGACATGGTCTTCGTTACGGCCGGGATGGGTGGTGGCACCGGAACCGGAGGCGCGCCCGTTGTCGCGTCGATCACACGAAGTCTCGGAATTCTCAGCGTCGCTATCGTGACCCGTCCATTCGAATGCGAAGGCGGACGGCGCATGAAGACCGCAACGGAGGGGATCGAGCGCCTTCGTGAATACATCGATACGCTGATCGTGATTCCTAATGAACGGCTGCTGGACATCGCCGAAGAGGACACGAGTCTGGTCGAGGCTTTTGCTCGTGCCGACGAAGTGCTGTACAACGCAACACGCGGCATCAGCGATCTCATCACCGTGCAGGGACTTATCAATCTGGACTTCGCCGACGTCAAGACGACCATGCAAAATGGCGGTACGGCACTGATGGGCGCGGCTACCGCCGAAGGAGAGAATCGTGCGGAGCGCGCCGCCATAGAGGCTATCTCGAGTCCCCTGCTTGACGGCCTCTCGATCAAGGGCGCACGCAACGTCCTGGTGAATATCACAGCCGGCCGATCCCTTGGAATCAAGGAAGCCACAGACGCCACGAGCATCATTCAGCGCGAGGCGGGCGACGATGTTGAAGTCATCTTCGGCACGGTCATCGATGAGGCCTCCGACGATGAGCTTCGCGTGACAGTCATCGCTACAGGCTTCGACGGTCCTCCCCGGCAGGAAAAGTCCTTCAAACCATCGGCGCTCCACACCGACATGTCGGTGCACCACTACAAGGGAGAGGAGAACCTCAAGCAGCTGGACACCCCCGCGTATGTGCGACGCTCGAAGAGCCCGATCCTGCTGGATCCCGAAACTGCCGACGTGAAAGACACCGCACGCAAGCCCAGCGTGCGAAGAGTCGCGCCGAACGAACTCAGGGACATAACCGAGAGCATCATGAAAGATGATCACGAAACGCCCGCATTTATTCGCAAGATGATGGACTAACACAGAGACGAGATTCTCCATTTTCAACGGAACGAATCAACCGGTTGATGAGCGGGTCCTCCAGTTCCGCTGTGCCGCACGCTGGGCCACAACCGGATCGACCAGATGCGTCGATGCCTCCCGATTCGCTCCGACCCGGGCCGCGCTCCACCCACCGGCGCGGCCCTTCTTTTTCTAGTACTCAGACGCCCGGCCCGTAACGGTCCGGCACAAAACGCTAACTTTCGAAGTCCTGCTACACGACAAATCGAACGTGAACAGCCGCGCTCAAATCATCGGGGCCTTCGTGCTCGTCCTTCTTCAGGGCGCATCTGCTGATCTCGCCGAGGCGCAGAATCTCACGCTGGGTGTTACCTGGGCCGTGCCGGACGATATCCGGGAGGCCCAGCATGACCTCGAGCGTATTCATGCCGCGGGATTCAAAGCGGTGAGATCGAATATCATCACGAGGCCGGAGTTATACATTCTTGCGGACTCTCTCGGGCTCGCACTGTATCAGGACCTCCCGGTCCGGGCGCTTCCGGTAAGCCGCCTCGCAGACACACTTGCTTTCGTTAGAACTGTTGCAACGGACCTGATTCCGTTTGCGCATCGCTTTCGGTCGTTCCGCGGGATCGGCCTCGCCGATCTGATTGATACGAGTCACCCGGACGCATGCGCCTATCTCAATCACATAGGCGACTTTGTCAGTGAGCGCGCGCCACCGGACGTCGAGACCTACTACACAACCCGAGTCACAGAATTCGACGCATGTCAGTCAACAGTCGATCAAGTCTTTGTCGACCTCCGCGATATCGGGACGTCGGAAATTCTACACTTCCTCGCGAGTTCGTCCGACCCGCCACGTGTGACGGGCATCGGTGCGCTGGGTACGTGGACGGATCTGGACCTGAGTCATCGGGGCTTGAACTACCCGAGATCGCCTGAATCACAGGCGCGATACATCGAGCGAGCCTTGCAGGTCGTCAGTGGCGGCGAAGCGATCGACACGCCCTCACTCGTGTTCATCCACCGCTGGCAAGATCCTTCGACAAGAGACGATGCGTATGCAGATATCGTCCAGCGGAGATATGGCCTTCATAATTCGTCGGGAGGACCGCGACCCGCACTGGAGGTGGCAAGCGGATTTGCGACCGGTGACCAACAGGTCTTCGCGTTTCCTGCTGGAGATCCGGCGCCGAGAGGCTGGATGTGGATGACAGTCTTTGGCTGGACGATTCTGGCCGCTCTGGGTCTTGCTTACGCCACCTCACCCAGGCTTAGACACATGGTCCCCCGCTACTTTCTGTCACACGCGTTCTATCGCGAGGCGGTTGTGAGCGGACGTGAATCGCTGGTGGGCGAGAGTATTGTGATTCTGTTCGCCGTCTCGGCCGGAATCGGCATGCTGATGGCGGTGCTGCTCACAGAGATATCGTATCTGCCCGTCTTCCTGGTCGGTCGTAACGGGCTGTCGCCCGAACTGCGTGAATTTGTGGGAGCGCTTCTTGACCAACCGTGGATGTTGACGGCGATTGTGGCCAGCGCCTACGCACTGACGGCAGTGGCGTGGACGTCGACCCTCTCGTTATTGTCCCGGGCAAGACAGACGCTGCTCCCGGCCCAGGTGATGATGCTTGTGATCTGGCCGCAGTGGCCCCTGATCCTTCTGCTTCTCGTGTCGCCGGCGATTGCAACGTTCAGCGAAGAGGTGAGAATGGGAGTAGCGTCTTCCGTACTCGCAGTCACCGCTGGTCTTTTCTGGCTCTCGGCGGGCCGCAGTCTGATGGATTTCTGGCGTTGCTCACGCATATCTATTGGACTGCTGGTCGTGGCCCTCGTGCTCCATCCCTTCGCGTTGGGCCTGGCGTTCGCCCTGTTTGTCGGTACCCGCAACGGTGACACTGTCAGATACCTCTGGGAGCTCGCAACGAACTTCTGACACATCCCGGATCATCCGCGCCCTCCGGTGCAGTCGGTCGATCGCCGCTGCTCACCGTATCAGTCGAGCGACCGTAGAATCTCCTCGGCGTGGGCCAGCATTTCCGGCGTGTCGACATCCTGCCAGAAGCTCGCACCGATGCTCACCGCGTCCATCCGGCCCTGCTCGCTCAGCAACTGCACTCCGTCCGATAGGGAGGCGTCATACTCTTCGTTGTACACCTCTTCAAGCGCATCAATCAGGCCCGTCGTGCACACGAAAACGCCGGTATCAATGCAGTTGAAATCCTGGATGTGCTTACCGATCGCCTCGACGCGGTCGGCTCGTGCCAGCACCTTCGTGGCATCGTCCATGTCGAATACGACGTCCAGCTTGTAGTCAACAAGGAGAGATGCACCGTCGGGCGGCGGAACCGTCTGGCCCGCAGTCTCCATCAGCTCATCGCCCAACACATGATCTGCCATGACAAGTACAAACTCCTCATCACCGATAGCGCGTTTCGCCGCGATGACGGACAGGCCGTTGCTCTTGTCGAAGTGCGGGTTATTGACGAACTCCAACGTCAGTGGCCCGGTGTACGTCTGCCGAATCTCTGCCTCGAGGTTGTCGGCTTGATAACCCAGGACGATGACGGCGCGTGAACAGCCGGCAAGCTGCAGGCTGTTCAACGTTCGCTCGATCAGTGGAATACCCCCGACCGGTGTCAGGGGCTTCAGGAGTGCATCTTCACGACCGAGGGCAAGCCTGGAGCCGAATCCTGCGGCCAGAATGACGCCCGTTCGAGTATGCTCGGAGCCTGTCATATCATTTCCAGGTTCTCTGCCGAGGTGTAGTTCTCGGAAAGATGTGTTACCGGCTCTTCACCTCCAAGTACACGCAGAGTGTTCTTCAGGCGGAAGTGTTGAATGAACAGATCATGTTCCTGTACGTGGCCCGATTGCACGTGGGGCCCCTTGAAATAGAAGGAGAGCCATTCCTGAATGCCTTTGCGACCCGCACGACCTGCGAGATCCAGAAAGAGCGCCAGATCCAGGACGATCGGTGCAGCGAGAATCGAATCGCGGCACAGGAAATTGACCTTGATCTGCATCGTATAGCCCAGCCATCCCACAATATCAATGTTGTCCCAGCCCTCCTTCTCGTCACCTCGCGGGGGGTAATAGTTGATCTTCACGACGTGGCAGAGATCCTTGTACAGATCCGGATATACGTCCGGCTGAAGAATCGTATCAAGAACGCCGGTCTTCGTGACCTCCTTTGCCTTGAAGCTGTCGGCGTCGTCCAGTATTTCACCGTCACGATTGCCGAGAATATTTGTTGAGTACCAGCCGCGAATCCCGAGCATTCGTGCCTTCATTCCTGGCGCGAGAATCGTCTTCATCAGGGTCTGGCCGGTCTTGAAGTCTTTCCCGGCAATGGGCACACCCTCTCTTAGAGCCAGCTGCTCGAGCGCGGGTGAATCGGCTGAGAGGTTCGGGGCTCCGTTTGCGTAGGGGACCCCCTCCATGATCGCGGCATACGCGTAGAGCTGCGACGGGGAAATGGCGGGGTCGTTGTCCAGCATTCCCTTCTCGAACGAATCGATGTCCATGTGACACGCCGACGGCTGCAGGTACACCTCGGTGGAACCACACCACACCATCACGGCTCGTGACGCGCCCGTCTCAGCCATGCGCGTACGGATGTCTTCCCGGAGACTCTCCGCGAGTTCCTTCTTGTTCGCAGCCTTCTTTACGTTCGGGCCGTCGAGCCGTTTGACGTACTGGCGGTCGAAGGCAGCCGTCATCGGCTTGATCGTGTGGAGGAAGTCCTTCAGAGGTGCGAGCGTCGACGGCTGAAGTACGGAGGCTCGTTCCGCAGCCTCGTATGCATCGTCAGGAAACACATCCCAGCCCCCAAACTCAAGGTCATCCAGAGGGGCGAGATCCAGGAAATCCCGTATCAGGGGACTGCGGTTTTCGGACCGCAATCCGAGGCGGATCGCCTGCATCTGTGAGACGGAGCCAATCGGTAGTGCGTGTCCTTGTCGGATCGCTTCGACGCCCGCAATGAATGTCGTGGCGACGGCACCCATGCCCGGGGTCAGAACGAGGAGCTTACCGCTGTGGCGGCTATACGGTTGAGCTGGCATGTGCTGTGGCTTCTCCTGGCTTTGACTTCTGTTTAAGTTGCAAGCTGTCAATAATAGGCCAACCACGACAAACGCGCTATGAATTGGACGGTAAATGGGTTTTAGCGGGGGTTGTCGGCAAGATTGTGCACAGTTCGCTGTGCCCGGTGCCGCGGCGTCTTTCATATCGAAGGAACAGAGCGCGCGGTGTCGGTCGTTCCACTTGACATTGCCCGGCACGGCCGACCGGTCGCAATGAGGGCCTGAATGCCGGATCAGGACCTCCCTCACAGGCCACGGCACCTCTATTTCCATCAATTCATCAATCAATGATGAATAGCCGCCAATCCGAGATTCGCAGTGGTGCTGTGGTAAACGCCCTGGGCCTGGCTGGCAGACTGGCGGGCCCGGCCTTTCTGATCCTCGTCAACAGGCTGTATGGCGTCGAGGTTTTTGGCGTCTACATCACCGCGGTCTCCCTGGTGGAGATGAGCATCGCTTTTCTCACGGCCGGTTTTCGGGACGGCGCCCTGCTCTTCGTAGCACGCCACTCTGATGGACAGCCCGGACGAGATAACCCCGCTCTATACCAGGCGCTGGTGAATGCGCTCGCCTGGAGTTTGTTATTTGCCGTCGGTCTGATCGCCTTGACAGCGATGCTTGGCGCCAGCGTCGTGCCCCGGTTCTTTCCAGAGTTTGGTGATCGACTGTTGCTGATGCTGAGATGGATGGTGCTGGTGATGCCTCTCATGGCATTTGACCGCATCGTGCTGGGCGCGACGCAGGGCCTGAAGATCATGAAGTACGAGGCCGCCGTAAACGGTGTAGCTCGGCCCGCGCTTCTGGTGATACTGGCGGGTGCACTCTGGAACATCTGGCCAAGCGAGATCGGAATCGTCATGGCGTACGTTTTCACTCAGTGCTCGATTTCGGTCATCGCCGTCTTCGTCTTCAATCGAGAGCTTTCCTGGAGATCCGCCGGACAAGCCATCCGATCGTTTCGTCCCAGCGGTGAGATGCTCAGGTTTGCGCTGCCGCAGAATCTGAACAGGACACTCGAACAGTTCATTACGAATATCGATGTCGTCATGCTCGGGATGCTTGGCTACGGAGCTTCGACCATCGGGCTCTATGGTGCGGGAGCACTGATCGTACGCGAGATCCGACATGTAAAACTTGTGTTCTCGTCGGCGTTCGCACCTCACATCGTTCAGCTGTACCACGGCCGGCGCATGGAAGAATTGTCCCGCGCCTATTCCGTTACCTCGCGCTGGATCGCCACGTGGGCAATCCCCATCGTGCTTGCCGTCGTGATCCTCCGAGGCGACCTCCTGCGCGTCGTGCATCCCGACTTCTCCGGCGAGGACACGCAGTTCATGCTCTTGCTACTGCTGATTCCCTATCTCCAGTGCAGCCTCGGACTGGCAGGAAATATCGTGGTCATGACCGGTCACTCGGGGTATAACCTTTTCAACAGTGTCACTACGGCCAGCGCGAACGTACTGCTCAATCTGTGGTGGATTCCGCTTTTCGGCCCTTTTGGCGCCGCCGCAGCGTCGGCACTCGCAGCCGTCCTAACACGTGGTCTCGAACTGGCAGAAATGCGCTGGGTGATAAGGGCGCGGGCCCTGATCAAGGAGATGTTCGCGCCGCACCTCGCAGGTCTGCTGGGACTTGCCGCTATCGTCACCACGGCGCAATTCACGACCTACACGGATCAGTTCTTCCCCGGCCGATTGGTGGTCGCCTTGATCTCCATCGCCGTCTACCTGGCGGCGCTGGGCGTGCTGCGAGCTGCAGGAATCGGCAGGTCGTCGCTGCCGACGTGACCGTCACGCTTCGGCCGCTCGCGGATCAACTTGTCTTGTCGCGAGCTCGTCGTTTCTCAAGACTCGTCATCAGTGCGTCAAATCCCTTCTTCCGAATGACGGACTGAAATGAACGGGAGTAGCCGCCCGTAGTGCTAACGTCATCCAGGATGATGTCGGCGATAAACCACCCGTTCTGCCGGTACAACATCTCGTAAGTCACACGGGCCGGGACGTCCTTGTAGACGGTTGACGTTATGACGCGTGCGCGATCGTCGGCGACCGTGATTTCATCGTACGTGACCGGAGCGCGGTATACGTCCAGGTTTGATAGCGACTGCGATCTCACGATGTCGCTGAAGACCTCCACGAATCGACCACGCTGCTCGGTGGTGAGAGGCTCCCAGTGCGGCCCCAGCGCCTCGCGACCCATCGTCTCGAAGTCGATGATTCCGTTGACTACGCTCTTGAGCGTTTCCTTCTGTCCGGCGCTGAAAGTGTCTCGATCACCCAGGATGGTTTTGATTTCGAGGTCTCTCGCCTGCAGCATCTTTCGGATCTCGGCCGGCGACTTCTGTGCGGTTGCGGACCCTGGAAGGACTGCTGCCGTGACCATCAGGGCTGCTATGACTACGATTCTGTACACGATACAAGACGGTCAGTGAAGATTTCGGGGTCTACCCGATATGTTGGCTGACGGTTTCAGCCTCTACCCTGCAGTCATTCAACAAGTATGCCGGAGTCAATTGTCTGCCTGAGCATCCCGCATGATCTGAGGAGTTTGAGCGCGGCCAGATTGTAGCGATACGTCGCCTGGTACTGGTCGGCTTGCAGGTCCAGGTTGGCGCGTACGGCTTTTACGAGGTTTTCGGTATCGCCCAGGTCGAGGTCGAAGTTCACAGTTTCCATCTGAAGCCATTCCTTGCTCAGTCGATAGGCCTCGCGGGTGGACGTTAACGCGGCGTCTGCAATTGAAAGTCCTCTAAACGCCTCTTCTACCTCGAAAAGGATGAGTTGTCTCAGTCCATCCAGCTGGAAACCAACTTCGTTTGCCTGAGCGCGAGCC
>JABDKH010000032.1 GCA_013002345.1 Rhodothermales bacterium | reverse complement strand
GGGACGGCGAGTACTCCAGGTGGCCCCACACGGCGGTACCCTCGCTGATGCCGGTCACGCCGTCGCCGAGGGCGTCTACGGTTCCCGCAACATCCCATCCGAGGACGAGTGGTGTCGTCTTTGCGTGCAAAAACCGGCTCACGAAGTCACCGTCGATAACGAATTGTTCCGCGGGATTCACTGCCGACGAAACGACCTTGATTCGAACTTCTCCGGGTCCCGGGGAAGGTGTGGGCAACTCGGTCATCGCGACGCCGTCGGCTGTTACCGCCATCGCGCGCATAGTCTCGGCCATGATAGATGGGTTTCGTGGCGGTCAGCCGCCTTTTTAGTGGTGCTTCCGTACGCGACTGGATCCTGGCTCAGGAAATATCAAGTCCCTTCGTGCTTCCGCCCCGGCCTGTGAGTCTTTCCGCGGATTGTGCGATGATACGAATTGTGCCGGAGATGCGATGCTGCGACGATATTGGGCGCGAGAGCGACGTGAGCCGTTGTGTCGACAGAATAGACCATTTCGCTCGTCTGGGCCGCCGATTGCGAATGGTTGCGGGGTGTCCTAAAGCTGCTTTGATTTCCAGGAACCGCCCAACTGACTAGCACATACATTAGACATATCCAATTCTTCGCTTTGCATTGTCCGCACCAGGACGCTTTCACCGTCTCAATTATCCATTCTTGTATTTGCCATGCATCCATCCATCACACACGGCGCGTTCAGCTGGTCCGAGCTCATGACGGCTGACCCCGACGCTGCCATCAAGTTTTACGCGACCATTCTGCCCTGGGCCAACCAGACCATGCCGATGCCTCAGGGCGACTATCACCTACAGAAGGTCGGCGAGAAACCGGTCGCCGGGGTCATGGCTCCTCCCGATGCTGACATACCGACGGCCTGGGTGCATTACATAACGGTCGACGACGTCGACGACGTCGCGGCACGCGCTGTGGAGCTAGGAGGCAACGGCTCGTTTTCCTACAACGCCATCGACAATGAGGCGGTGACGTATTGCAACACGGACGATGGTGGCTTCACGGACCTAGATAAATGGACCTCCCTTAGCGGAGGAATCCAGACTAAGTACCTGTTGTACACTGATATTGCTCAGGTTGTCGGAGCCGGGCCGTTCGATCTGGCGCCGGGCAACTCGACGGAGGTCGCATTTGCGCTGGTGGCGGCCGAGAGTGTAGACGACGTCCTCCTCTACGCAGACAATGCTCAGCGACTGTGGAATGAGAAGCTCGCCGCGTTGCCCACAGGAGTCGGGACCAGTAGGTTGCCGGATCCGGACGTATCTACATCGTTGGGTTCGCCATACCCCAACCCGACTGCAGGTCCGGTTACATTTCCTGTGCAGATCGGCCGTCCGGTAGAGAGTTCGTTAGTCATTTCCGATATACTCGGCCGCGCAGTAGCACGCGTCCCTGTCCGACCCTCCACTCCCGGCCGTCAGTAGGTTTCCTGGGACGCTAGACAATCAAACGGCGTCCTGGCGCCAAGCGGCCTGTACTTCGCGCGTCTCGTCGTCGGAGGCGGTCGTCCGTCGACCGACGCTGAGACGTTCGTTGTTGTTCGCTAAGTCCTCTACATGCTCGCTGCCACCGCCAAGAACTACACATTCGCCGACGACTCCGGGGAGGCAGAAGATTGCGTTCTTGGGTGTCACCAGAACAGGTGGGCGCGAGTATACCAGGGGCTGACCGCCAAACCCATGAGCGAGTCGATGAAAACGAGTCTACAACTGCCACCCGGAAACGTCGACGACAACTCGGCCGATCCGGCCGCGATTTGTCTGACGTTTGAGGGCGGCATCCAGGTCGGCGATCTTGTGACGTGAGTCGATCGGCACCTCGAGCCCGTCACTCAACCAATCTCCAACGAGTTCGAGATCCGCTCGCTTGGAGGAGACCCGTACGAAACGGCAGTGCTTGGAACTGAACAACGCGCGCACCATGCCAGTCATCATGGCTACGCTGAGCAGTGTGGCCACGTACGAACCGCCCGTCTTCAGGACCTTTGAGCACTGGCCGAACGAGTACGCGGCCGGGTATCGAAGACGACCGAAGGAAGTCGGACCCATTCGATGCGAAATCGGCCTACGACGTCGGGGAATTCCTGAAACCCACTCCCACCAGAAACCCGGCCGGGGGCACCTTTAACGCGATCCAACCTGCAGCCGGCCTGTTCGGGGATCTGCGGCTCGTCAGGCTAGACATCTCTTGCACTCCGGACCGTGATTGACAGACCCTTGTGCTGCGATCCGGAGGCCCGTCACGACGTGCACGATTCTCCTACGCCATCCGGCGACAATTCCCGCCACCGGTTCTGGCGGCCACCTGTGATCTTCAATCAACATCTAGAGGGTCTCGCGCCGTCTGCGCTTTACCTCTCGAGTTCTCTAGGACCTGCAGCCGCGGGGATCAAGAGAATCACGGGAATCGACAGCTTTGCCCGACGCCAGGCGTTGGCCAAGATCGCGTGTCATTCCCGTTGAGTGAGGACTCACCCCGCGGATCCCCGCTACGAGACGGGGACCAACCGGGGTAACACCATGGATCGCCTCTCTCCCGCTTCAATCGTCGCCAGATTCTTTTCGCTCACTACCGCTCTCTTCCTGGCCACAGGCGCTCTGCCGTCAGGGTCACAGACGAGCCTCGGTACGGACAACGCCCGGTCTTCCGGAGGACCACTACGCAGTGAAGCTGCGGCAGCCGCCCCCGTCATCGTAGTCACTCCAGAGAGCATTGGCCAGTCTCTTCTGGCCGGTGATACCGGCACCGCGGTGCTGAGCATCCGAAACGACGGCGACGTCTCACTGAAGTGGCAGCTCGCGCTCCGCCACACGACGCCATCTGCGTTGAGCATCAGCCCTCGCTTTGCAGGATCCGTACGAGTCGACAAGACAGCCACCGTGGATGCCACGGCAATTCCGTCAGCGGAGTCGGTCTACGTGGCACCAGGTTTCGCCCGCAAGACGGTGGCGCCGGGCGATACTACCGCCGCGCGCCTGCCGCTACAGGACGTGCTCGACCACCTTGACTCCGGTTTCGAGTCCGTCACTCGCCTGATCCCCGATCTGCACATCATAGACGACGACTTCAACGATCACATCTCCGATGGCGGCGACGACATGTATGACTACGGAAACTACCTGTCGACCGACCTGGGAGGCTCGATCCGGTATTCCGAGGGTGTAATCCAGTCACACGTCGCAGTTGGTCCCGGCGGACAGTACTTCACCAAGATGTATCCGGGCCTGTTCTGCTTTTCTTCAGACCTCGTCGGCGTGGGCGCCTTCCTGGTCACCGGCGAGCTGGGCGCAGATGGTGGGGGTACGGCAGACGGATCGATCCTTACGGCTCGAGCCGGTGGAATAGACTACCTCGCTTTCGTGAAGCGAGTATCCGGGACTGACGACCCCTCCGTGAATCATCTCATCATCGTCGAGGACAACGGCCAGGCAACGCACGAGTTCGCAACAAACACAAACGACGATTATCACCGCGTCTACAATCTGGCCGGAGCGACACGGATCTACTATCTGCTGTACGCTTCCAGCGAAGGCGGCTATGTCGACGACAGCCGAACGATGTCGATACTCGATGCCTTCCTAGGTGTACTCTCCCCTTCCTGGCTCACAGCCGATCCTGTATTCGGGGAGCTTGCAGCCGGAGCGACAGCCAATGTCACGGTCGGTCTGTCGGCAGCCAACCTGTTTGAAGGACAGTACGAAGGACAGATCCTCGTGATGTCTGACGACCCCACCTCGCCGGAGGTCAGCGTACCTGTCTCCCTGTCCGTGGACGGAGACCCCGACATCTCGGCCAGCGCGAGTGCACTGAATTTCGGGGACATCTACGTCGGCCTCAGCGACACACTCGGTGTCACGATCTTCAACGACGGTACTGCTCCCCTGGTGGTCTCGAGCGTGTATACGACGGGCTCAGGCTATTCTGTCGACGTATCTACACCATTCTCACTGACACCAGAGGACTCCGTTCAACTGCGCGTGGCGTTTACTCCGCCACTGCCGGGCGGCGCCTCAGGCCTGCTCGTCATCGAGTCTGACGATCCCGACGAATCCACGCTCACTGTCGACCTGATTGGCAACGGCGTGGACCCACCAAGGATTTCGGTTTCGCCCACGTCGGTCAGCGAAGCGCTGGACGCCGGCCTCTCGACCATCCAGACATTGACAGTATCCAATGCTGGAGGAAGCGATCTCGATTGGATGGCCATTACTGGATCAGGCGACGTCGTCATCCTCGCGGACTACAGCGTTTGGCAGGAGGGGTTGGCCGAGTATCTGAGAACCACGGGGAGATTCCGATCTGTCGAGATTGTCGAGACCCGCTACTCGGTGCCCACACTCGTTCAGCTGCAGACATACGATGCCGTTGTGGCGCTGACGGCATTTGATGAGAACGCCTCTGCGGTCGGCGACGTCCTTGCCGACTATGTCAACTCGGGAGGTAACCTCCTCGTCGCCGTGCATGCCAACTACGGGTCCAGGAAGATCGCCGGACGCTTTGACGAAGACGGCTACTGGCTGATCATTCCGGGGACCTCAATCGTTGGTGGAAGTAGCCTGGGAGAGATTTCTGTGCCCGGTCATCCGTTGATGGAAGGTGTCAACGACGTTGCCGATCAAAGCCACCTTCCACCCGGGACAAAGCTTGCACCGAATGCCACGCTCGTGGCGAGCTGGGCAGATGGCGCACCCATGGTTGCGGTCAATGACTCGCTCTGGCCCGGAAGGCGCGTGGACTTAAGTCTCCCGGCCTATCCGGACTCATGGCAACTGACAGACGTCTCGTCGGCATCCGATGCGGGCCGACTGTTTGCGAATGCGCTGGCCTGGCTTGCACACGATTTCCTCTCCGTGGAACCGAGTCACGCGACGATATCGGCCCTGTCGCAGAGCACGGCCGACCTCACGATCGATGCAACGGATCTTATGGAGGGTACATACTCCGGTATGGTTCGGTTTGGAAGCAACGATCCTGCTACGCCCGAGGTTGAGATTCCAGTCACCCTCTCTGTGTCGGGAGTCGCGGACATCTCATCCATCCCGGAATCCGTTGACCTGCCGCAGGTCGTGGTCGGGTCGAGCCAGTCGGCCATCCTGTATGTTCGAAACTCAGGGACGGCTGTGCTGTCGGTCAGTGGCGTATCGGTGCAGGGAACCGGATTCACCGTGTCTGACGCTACCGGATTCGACCTCCTTCCTCGGGCGTCGAAACCGCTCACCGTCGAGTTTGCTCCGACCACCACGGGCCCGGCGTCGGGTGCCCTGGTCGTCTCGAGCGACGACCCGGACGAACCGACGCTTACGATCGCACTGTCGGGCACCGGGCTCCCCACCCCGGACATTTCCGTTTCCCCCACGCCAATCATCGCTCAGGTGGAATCCGGTTTAGCCACATCGCACACGCTCACAGTTTCCAATGACGGTGCCGGAGAGCTTAACTGGAGCCTGGACGTGTGGCCGGGGCTGTCAAGTGGCGGCAGCGTCGGGACGCCGTATCCCGGGGGCGGTGCCACTCGACGGGTGCTACTCCTCGGCACGTACGGTGGCCAGACGTGCGACCAGAGTTGCTACGACCACGTGAGAGATGTAGAAATGTATTTGCGGGAGTCGGGGCGTTTCGACAGTCTTGAGACACGGTGGGAAGGTGCTGGCACGCCCTCACTTGATGATTTGCTGAGCTACGACGTCGTGGGGGTATTCGGGTATTACCCTCCAACGTTCCTGGATGCACTTGGCGACGTCCTGGCGGACTACCTGGATGCGGGAGGCTCCGTGGTCAACGCCATCGCCCATCGGGATCGACTGGGTGGCCGCTACGCAGCGGATGGCTACGACCCGATTCTTGTGAACAGCTTTCTTCGCTACTCTTCTGGATCCAGCTACGAGGGTACGTTTCATCAGCCGTTCCATCCGATCCTGAAGTCCGCCTCACTGATCCGTTCACGAAAGTTTGTTGACGAAGACTCGGAAGCGGCGGAAACCGCCCTGCTCATAGCCGACTTCAGCAACGGTGGGCCGGCGGTAGTAGTCAAGACCACTACTGGTGGTGGACGACACGTAGGCCTGGGATTTCAGATCGTTCGAAGCACCGTCGACTACTACGGGCTGTATTACGGGTCGGACTTGGTCGTCAACGCCTTCCACTGGGCAGCTGTCAACTTTGTCGAGGCCTCACCGACCTCCGGAATCGTACCGGCTTCCGCTTCGGCCGACATCAGTCTCACGCTGCACGGGGAAGAGCTCGTTGAGGGCGTATACCGCAAGACTCTTGCCATCGGATCGAACGATCCCGATGAGTCTCTTACTCTGGTGCCGGTAGAACTGTCGGTGACGAGCGACCCACACATCGTGATCGACGCGGACACACTCCGGTTCGACTCGTTACTGGTCGGTCTGGAGTCCACCATCGACTTTGCCGTCTCCAACGACTCGACCGGTTTTCTCGAGATCACAGGGACCACATCGTCGGATGTGTCTTTCGAACTGGCAACGGCGCTTCCGCTGAGAATACCGCCATTCGAGACCCGTCGGCTCTCGGTCCGCTTCGCACCCGACCGTCCAGGTCCGATCGGAGGGACGCTCTCGATCTCTTCCAACGATCCGGACTCGCCCACAATTGAGCTGCCGGCTGTCGGCGCCGGTGTGGCGGCACCCGACATTCGTGTTTCGCCGACGGAGCTCTCCGTAGAGCTCGAGGCAGGCATGTCAACCTCCCTGACCGTAACGCTGGAGAACGTGGGGACGGGTGCCCTGGACTGGCAGGCCCATTTCGACTCCCTGGGGCCTATCGCAATCATGGCCGCCACCGGAGCAGCCCAGGGCGCCGACGTGGTGAGGCATCTGTCGGAGTCCGGCCGCTTCGACTCAGTGGCCTTCATCGACGGGACCGCTCGCATACCGATCGTCGACGAATTGTTGCAGTACGACGCGGTCGGGGTCTTCGCGACCACCAACTGGCGCTATGGAAGTGACAACATCGGCGATCTCCTTGCAGATTACGTTGACGCGGGAGGCAATCTGCTCCTGGCTGTTGGAGCAAACAACGAAAGCAGCAACGGCCTACTCACGGGCCGATTCGACACTGGCGGATACTGGCTACTCGGACCGGCAGCCATCGCGAATGGAACGTTCGAGATGGATACGATCGAGCAACCCGATCATCCCATTATGGCCAATGTCCATGAGTTCACGTCGACTCGAAAGATGGTCAATACCGCCGCCGTAGCGCCGGCGACGGATGTGTTGGCGCATTACGACGACGGTACTCCTCTAGTGGCCGTATCCCACACCACGGCCGGAGGACATCGTGTAGACCTTCCGTTCCAGATCTTCACGACAGCCGTGAACATCTACGGTCTTGACGACGCAAGTGAAGAAACGCGGCTTGTAGCTAACGCTTTCCAGTGGATGATCAACGACTACGGCCGTGTGCTGCCGATGGCTGGCACGACCGAGGCCGGTGGCTCCGACGACATTGGAGTCCACATCGACGCCAGCCGACTTGGAAACGGAACGTACGAGGACGGCGTGGCCATCCGGAGCAATGACCCGGACACACCTGTCTTCCACATTCCACTCACCGTGACAGTCGGCGGCGAGCCCGACCTCGATCTCTCGGTCACTTCGATGGAGTTCGGGGATGTCTTTGCCGGAGGCTCTTCAGAGCGATCGCTGACGGTTCGTAACAACGGTGGCGTTCCGCTAGACGTGACCGCTCTCAGTCTGACCGGAAGTGGGTTTTCGATCGACAGTGAGAACCCGTTCACCCTGTCGCCTTTCGACTCCACAACACGGGTGGTCACTTTTGCCCCGCCGTCCATCGGCACGTTCGCCGGGCAAATCGATCTCAGCAGCAACGACCCGGACACGCCGTCAGCGACGGTAGCGCTATCGGGAACGGGAATTCCTGCACCCGTACTGGACCTCGAGTCGAGTGAAATATCGGCCGAGGTGGCCGCAGGTGCCACTGCCGTCAGACTGCTGACGGTCGGCAACCCCGGTGGAAACGACCTCGAGTGGTCCATCTCGCTCGGGAGCCCGCCGTCGCTGTCCGTCGTCGAATCGAGTATCACATTCGGCGGCGAAGTCTCGGCCGATACTCCAGCCGTATATCGATCTAGCCCGCTGGTCTTCTCGATCGAACCTGAAATGAGGCGGCCGCAGAAAACATCAGTCGAAGTAATCTCAACGACGTCCACTCCCCGGCAGGTCCTCCTCTCGGAGGAAGACAGTCGGTTGATAACCGACTCGAAGGCCACGGTGGAGACGACCGTCCTGGCTTCATCTGTCAGTACGGCCGGCCTTCCATCGCTGGAGATCGCGCTCGACAGCCTCGACAATGGATCGAGCGTCGTTGAATCTCTCATACCCGACATGGCAAGGTTCGACGGGGGATTTGACGGCACGTCGATTGACCATCCAGCCGGATACGGCATGTTCGAGGAAGGCAATATTCTAAGCACCGACCTCGGCGGCCCCATACCGTACAGTGATCGACGAATCGTCAACAACTCAGCGCTCGGAGAGAGCGGTCGGTACTTCACGCTTAAGAGCGACGGCATGTTTGTGCTCGCAGCCGATCTCGACGGCGTGAGTTCGTTTCATGTTGCCGGACAAATCTGGTCGTACGCCACGCACGTCGATGGCGTCGTGCTTCAGACAGTGTCACGTGGAGTCCGCTACGCGGCTTTCGTGAAGAGAGTGTATCGAGAGGATGGCGGCAGCTCGCCTTCGGTCAACCACATCATCATAGTGGCCGAGCCCGAAGGTGCGACCCACTCCTTCCCGACCGACCCGCGGAACGACGGCCATGTAGTTGACGGCATCGGTGGAAGTGCCCGGATATACTTCCTGCTTTTCAGCCGGCGGAATACGCGATACGTGGACGAAATCGAGATGACACGCATCCTGAATGGATTCCTCGGCGTGCTAGGTTCGGACTGGCTGAAGTTTCGCCCGACCGCCGGAATACTTCCTCCTACCGAAAGAACCGTCGTCGACGTGGTGTTCGACGGATCGCATTTGGATGCCGGCGCACATACTGGGATCGCGACTATGTACAGTAATGACCCGACTAGGAGGTTTCAGGTCATTACGGCGTCGGCCCTCGTGGACGGCCAACGGCCCGAAGCAGGAGCGGATTCGTACACGACGGACGAGGATATACCAATCCGCCTCACTGTCCTCGACAACGACAGTGACCCGGGCGGTGGCTCGCTATCTCTCGTCACGGCGGCCGACCCGGCCCACGGGAGCATCGAGATGGTGTCGTCGGACACACTCCTGTACACACCCGATCCGGACTTTTACGGCGTCGACACGTTCACGTACGAAGTGACCAACGGTACGACCACCGCGTATGCAGCCGTTGAGATATCCGTCCGGCCCGTAAACGACGCGCCTCGCATTACCTCCGAGCCCACAACCGAGGTTGACGAAGAGCGAACGTACGTGTATCAGGTCGTAGCAAACGATCCCGAGGGTGCCGCTCTCTATTACTACCTGCCCGTGGCGCCCGCATGGCTCTCAGTCAATACCACCGGGCGCATCAATGGGACTCCGCCACGGGCGGCACGCGACACTGTTGTCACCGTCGTAGTACAGGACGAGGCCGGAGCCGAGGCGTCCCAGTCATACTCGATCGATGTAGTTAACGTAGACTATGACGCCCCCCTTCTGCTGAGCGCAGCGACGAATCCCTCGTCGATTGACCTGACCAGTGGACCCGTGCCCCTGACGGTGTCGGCCAATCTGGTAGACTCTTTGTCGGGCGTTGTCTCGGTTGACCTTGCGATCGCATTCGGAACCGAGCCGCCACTGAGTGCCCAGGCAAGTCTCGTCGACGGCACGGCCAGTGAAGGACGATGGGAATCGACGATCCTCGTTCCCTGGAGTACCGCGACCGGCGACTGGATTCTATCGGTGGTCGCCCTGGATCAGGAGGACAACCGGCTGGAAACCTCCACCTCCACATCCGTCCATATTCAGGGGGGAGACACGGAGGGTCCGACCGTTGTGTCAGCGGGTTCCGTCACACCGTCGGAGATCGACATAACCAATGGATCGCGCGAGGTGGTTGTTGCGGCACCACTGGGTGACAATCTGTCGGGTATCGAGTCAGCGTGGATTCGACTCGCAGACCTCCAGGGATCCGTTATCGAGAGCCAACCGGCCTCCAGGGTATCGGGCTCGGACATTAATGGAGTGTGGCAGGCCACGTTCCAGATAGAGCTCGCAGATGGTAACTACTCCTTTACGTCCCGCACCGTCGATGTCGCCGGCAACGAATCGATCTACGAAGTCGGCGCGTCCCTGCGTGTAGTTCTTCCGCTGCCGGACTTGGCAGCCGGCCCATCGCCGTTCGACGGCGAGCTTCAGGTCTCCGCCAGGCCGAGCGTCGCCTGGACTCCGGCACGAGGCGCCCGCACGTACGAGATCTTTGCCTGGCCTGAGGGACAGGAACGACCGACCGAACCGGTACACACCACTGAGATTCCGGGGTCATCGTACTGGTCGGGGTACCTGAACCATCTGGCATTTGGGAGGGTCTACCGGTGGCAAGTCGTGAGCGTTAATCCGACAGGAAGAACCGAAGGTCCGGAATGGACTTTCACGGTGATGAATGTTCCGGATCTGGAGGTGACCGGGCTCGAGGCGCCGGCCACCGGGCAGGCCGGATCTGAAGTCGAAGTGGTATTTACGGTCGATAACTCCGGGGTCGCGGGAACGAGAGCACCTGCGTGGAACGATGAGCTGTACCTGTCTGTTGACGACGATCTCGACAGATCGGTGGACACACGCCTGATCGTCGTCAAGAACCTGTCCGCTCTCGAGGCCGGCGGCGGCTACACGAATCGAATCACGGCTCGCCTGCCGGAGAGAGAATTCGGGTCGTCGTTCCTGATACTAAATACGGACGCGGGCAACTCAGAGACCGAGGCGGACGAACTCAACAACCTGGCCGTATTTGCAATCGAGATCGAGATTCCGCCCTCGCCGGACGTTCAGATTGACGGACTCATTGCACCACGTATCGTCTTTTCGGGGACCTCGCCCACACTGCGCTGGATGGTACGAAACACCGGGGCAGGTCGAACGCGCGTTGACAGCTGGTACGACGATGTCTACCTGTCGGAAGACGACATTTTGCAAGAGAGCACGGACACACGTCTGGACCGAGTGAGAACGGGCCGGGTGATGCTGCCCGGGGATAGTCTCAACATGACTCAGGAGATTCGATTCCCGGACGGTATCTCCGGTGAGTACTTCATCATCATGGAAGCGGATGTTCGAGACGAGGTCTTCGAGCCGCTGGCGGAATCGAACAACTTGCTGGTGAAACCCGTCACGGTGTCGCTTTCGCCTCCACCCGATCTGGTGCTGACAGCCGCTGAACCGAAGAGCGAAATGTGGAGCGGGCAGCCGTTCTCACTCGAGTGGACGATCACGAACGAAGGTCCAGGAATGGCCCAGGGACCATGGGAGGATCGCGTCTACGTGTCCGCATCCACACCGTTCGATCAGAATGGCGCAACGGTTCTCGGAGCGTTCCCGTCTCCGCGTAACCTCGAGCCCGATTCGAGCTATACGAATACGCGCTCCGTGGTCATCCCGTTCGACCTGCGCGGACCCGTACACCTTTTTGTCGAGACCGACTGGAAGGATGCTGTCTACGAGTACGTTTTTGAGGACAACAACGTCGGCGCAGCTGGTGAGGCTACAAGCCAGATATCCCCGTGGCCGGATCTGCAGATCGCCGGGAGTAGCCTGCCTGAGGCGGCGGAGGCAGGACGGCGGCTGCCCGCATCCTGGACCGTGCGGAATGTGGGAGCGGCCGCCACGCGGACAGGGTGGACTGATACTGTCTACGTTTCACCAGGCAGCACGTGGAGTCGGACGACGGCCCGAGTCGTCGGTTTCGCCGTTTCTCCCCGTGCGCTCAATGCCTCGGAACAACTGGTTCAAGTAGCGCACGGCGTCGTGCCCGAGGATTTGTCCGGCAGCTACTTCGTGTTCGTTTATGCAGATGCCCGCGATCAAGTGTTCGAGAACACGGATGAGAACAACAATGTACTCGGTGCGGGACAGATACAGATCGTTCCCATTAGAATGCCTGACCTCGGCGTGAGCGACCTCTCGTTTGAGACCGACACCAAAGCCGGCCAGGATGTGAACATTCAGTGGACCGTCACGAACAACGGACGGGGGACAGCGACGAGCACGCGATGGACGGACCGCGTGTACCTGTCGCGCGACGATGTCTTCAGCGAGAACAGTGACGTACTTCTCGGCGAGGTTGGACGGTCGGAGCCGCTTCCCGCGGGAGGAGCGTACACACGATCGGCCCAGATGAAGATACCCGAGTACCTGTTCGGTGACTATTTCGTCTTCATTCACACGGATGCGACTCAATCCACCGAGGATGCAAACCGAAGTGACAATGTGGTCATGGCCGCGTCGACGCTAGTGGTCGAAGCGTTCGAGGGACCGGATCTGGTATTCGCTGAAACGGTCGAGCCGCTGGAAGGCGTGGCCGGCCGTTCCATGTCTATCTCCTGGACCGTCAGAAACGCGGGAGCTGGGGCCACCTCTCAACAATGGCTGGACCGCGTCTACCTGTCGGGGGATTCCCGACTGGGCTTCGGCGACATCCGTTATCCGGCACAGCAAGGTCCCGAGGGTCTTGCAGTCGACGCAACGTACACGCGAGACGTCGATCTCGAAATCCCTCCATGGGCCTCCGGCACCCACTACCTCATTTATACGATCGATGACGACGACAACCTGTTCGAGTCAATCGAGAACAACAACGTGCAGACTCGTTCGATAACGATTTCGCTGCCCGCTCCCGCAGATCTGGTGGTATCCGATGTTTCTGCTCCTGCCAGTGCCACGCCGGGAGAACTCGTCACAATTACCTGGACGCTGCGAAACGATGGTGCCAATCCGGCCATCGGTTCCAGCTCGCAGGCCGTCTACGCTTCCAGCGATTCAACGTGGGATACGGCCGACCCGCTGATCGGAATACACGAGACGCATCTGGACCTCGCGGTCGGTGCCTCTGCGAAGCAGGAGTTTGTCACGACGCTTGATGCCATGAGCGCGGAGCTCACGAGCAACGTGCCGGGACTCGTGCCAGGGAACTACCACTTTATCGTCCGTGCCGACATCCGCAATCGAATCAGAGAAACGGATGACCGCAACAACGATGGCGTCGCGAGGACCCAAACCTCCGTCGAAGTGGATCGGCTGGTCCTCGATACGCCCGCATCCGATACATGGAACCGGTCGGAGTCAAGGTACTATGTGGTCGAGGTCGAAGAGGGTCTCGACCTGCGACTGAGCCTGCAGGGATCAGCATTCACCGCGAATGAGCTGTACGTCGCATACGGGCGAGTCGCTACCCCGTCAGACTTCGACCTGGCCGATACGGGGGCGGAGTCTCCGCGAAAGCAGGTAATCATCCCCTCGACGAAGTCCGGCCGGTACTACGTACTGGTCCGGAGCGAGCGCGGCAGTTCGGGAGGTGACTCCTTCGATCTGCTAGCCGAAGGGCTGAGTTTCTCGGTGGTCCGTGTCGAACCACCCTTCGGCGGTAATCGCGGATGGGTATCCGTCTCGGTTGAGGGTGCCGGCTTCCGACCAACTTCCCGAGTATTCCTTCGAGGTCAAGGTGTCGAAAGAGAGCTGCAGGACTTGCAGTTCGAAAGCACGACCGAGGTGCGCGGCCGATGGAATCTTGAAGGACTGGATATCGGGCTTTATGACGTGGCCGTGACGAACCTTCAGGACGACGCGGTATTGCCCGAGGGTTTCGACGTCCAGCCCTCGACTCCATTCCAGATCGAGATGGTGACCAGCAAGCCAACTGCAATAGCTGCCGGAAGGATGTACCCGTACCGATTCCGGTTTGTCAACGTGTCCAACAACGACATCCCTTACACGTCCATTCATATCGAGTTCAGGGCTAACACAACGGTGGAGGTAAACACGACGGGAAGACTCTTCGCAAACAGCGAGCTGGCAGCAATGATATCCGCGTCGGAACTCGAGATTGAGGATTTCACCATCAATGAGAATCTGATGGCGATTCCCCTTTTCGCCCGTAACCTTGCGCCCGGTGAAGCCGCCGAGGCCACGATCTTCCTGATTGCCGGACGCATCGTTTCGGGCGAGTTTCCGACTCGTGTCAGAATCCGAGCCTATGGTGAGGATCGATTCATCAGTACGCTGATGACAAATATCGAGGAGGGAAGACAGACGATACTGGCCAACCCTGGGTCCTTCGATCCGGACCGGGTCGAGCTTGCCCGCGATCCGAACCGGTTTGCCAGCGAGCTTTTTGCTCCCCTTGTAGCCAGCGGCCTGATAGACCTTGGAGGCGCGAATCCCGAGATACAGAACTTCGGCCTGGCATCCGGTCATTCTGGGTCCTGGCCGGGTCTCACTGGGTCGGCCCCGTCCTCTGGCGGTTTGCATAACGTATCCGTGGACGGCAGCCTGGAGGCGTGCACCTACGACGTCGCCAGCTGCAGGGAGTTCTTCAGGATTGTCGGTTGCGCTGCGTCGGCAGTCGGCTGCGCCACGGCCGTCTCAGGTATAGGAGCCATAGTGTGCTACATGGGTGCTGCCGGTTGTGCTGGAGTCCCGGTGGTTGGATGCATCACCGACGTGATAGGGGGGCTGTCGTGCTTCGGCGGTTTCATGTGCGATGCCCTCGCCGGGGCATACGATCCGAACGATATGCTCGGGCCTCCCGGGTATGGGGACGACCACTGGATCTCCGTACCGCAGCAGCTACCCTATACGATCCGATTCGAGAATGACCCGGATCTGGCCACAGCGCCGGCGCAGGAGGTGTTTGTGACCCATGCTCTCGACTCCACGCTGGACGTCAGATCTTTCCGCCTCGGATCGTTCGGATTTGCCGGCCTCCACTTCGAGGTGCCGCCAAACACGGCCGCATACTCGTCACGGCTGGACGTTACAGATTCACTCGATGTCCTGGTCGATGTGGCGGCCGGCGTCGACTTGAGTACACGAACAGCGTTCTGGGTGTTCTCGTCCGTCGACCCCGCGACCGGCCTGCTACCATACAGTCCGTACGAGGGGTTTCTTCCCGTCAATGACTCCCTGGGTCACGGGGAGGGCTACGTCACGTTCACCGCTCGACCGGATCGAAACAGCAAGACTGGCGATGTGATCGAGGCGCAGGCAACGATCGTCTTCGACACGAACGAGCCCATTGATACACCGCTCATCTACAACACGATCGATGCCGAGCCACCGACCAGCCGCGTGACGTTCGCGGATCCGGTTTCATCCGGTGAGTGGAATGTGTCGTGGGTAGCAGAGGATGATGAGGGGGGATCCGGCGTACGCGATTACACACTATACGTGTCGGTCGATGGAGAGTCGTTCACCCCGTACGAGTCCGGCGTCATGGACCCGAGCGCCCTGTATATCGGCAGCCCGGAGCGGCTCCACAGCTTCTTCAGTGTTGCCGCGGACAACGCAGGCAATGTCGAAGGAATGAAGACGGCTGGCGACCTGACCGTAGATGTGGAGTCGGAGGACTTGCCGATCACGTTTGCGCTGCATCCGGGCTATCCGAACCCGTTCAATCCGGCAGCCATGCTTCCTTTCGACATTGCCCAGACGGGACGGGTGGAGATTCGGGTATTCGATGTAATCGGGCGCCTCGTCAGAAAATCGATCCTGGGTGAGCTTCCTCCCGGCCGCTACCAGCAGGAGCTGAACCTCGCTCGTTCGGCCAGTGGAGTGTATCTCTACGAGATTCGGGTGACTACCGGAAGCAAACTACTTTTCAGAAAAACAAGGAAAATCGTGCTGGTAAAATAGGCGGATCCACCGCCCGTGAGGCGGGGATAAACCGGAGTTCGATCCGGACCAGGGCCGGTGGGCAGGACCACGGATCTTGCCGGTCGCCCGCGTGAAGAATGGTCAACGCGGAGCCCCCGGTGATTGTTGGACGAGAACAGGGCCACATGCGCTTCGATTATCCGGCACCTCTCCTCCGATCTGTAGACAGCTGACCGTGAGGCAATATGTCGCGTCAGTCGCAACCTGGACGGGACCGTCCGTGGGCCCGCTTCCCATCGGTTCGTCAATTTCTATCCACGGGGAGATACTCCTGTCGACTGTTCCGATGCTTCCGATGCAGTTCTCGCATCGAAGTGGTCACGGATACTTGTCGTCTACCCGAGTGTTGTGTACGGCATCAGGAAGTGAGCCGCAAAGATGAACACCAGGACTTAGAAGCACATCCAGGTTACCGGTCGACCGTCAGCGAGACTTTCAGCGGAAGGTTTACTCACACATCCTGAACCCCTCGCGGCTCCGGCCAAACTTTCTTCATGCCGCCCATTGGATCACCTAACCAAGGGCATGAGGTCAAAAAGACGCTTTTGTGGCTCGCCATGGAGCCATGGAGTAGTCTCTACTTCGCCGAAACATCCGGCGAACCGGATACGGTTGTTGGTCCCGCCCTCAGCCGACCCGACATACCGACACGGACGAAGCGCGACTTTGCAGAGTCATCAGTACTCGTAGCCTGTTTTTGCCGCGGATTAGACGCAGACGGTCAAAACAGAGCCCTATATTTCCTGACCCCACACACTGACCCTCAGCATCAGCACGCCTGCAGGAAGAACCGTGTCGTCACACACATGTCCCAATTGCGGATCCGAAGTCGGCGGCCCGTACTGCGGCAATTGCGGTCAACCCAGCAGGGACATACGTCAGCCGATCACGCATTTCGCCAGAGAGATCGTCTCGGAGTACTTCGGACTCGACGGCAAACTCTTGCGTAGCATCGGGCCGCTGCTGTTCCTTCCCGGCAAGCTGACAATCGAGTACCTCAACGGCCGGGTGCAGCGTTACGTACGACCGGTTCGTCTCTACCTGACGGCCAGTCTTCTGTTCTTCTTTCTCGTTGCCGTCCTCGATCCAGTCTCATCGGTCGAACGGGCATGGGGCGACCAGCACACGCTCCTCGGGATCGATTCGCTGAGGACAACAGTGCAGCAAGAAACTGCCAGGAGGATCAGCGAGGCCGACAGTCTGGCCGACGCTCCGGGCACGACGAACATCGACCTTGCTACGGGCAACCTGGCGAGCGGGCGCGATAGTGTTCGGAACGGATCTCCCACGTTCAGTATCGATCTCGGCGATGAGGAGAAAACACAACGTATTGCCGCCATGACTGATGCGGAACGTACGCAATGGCTGCTTGAGATCCTGGGGCGATTTCTTGGCAACCTGCCGAAGTTGATGTTTGTGATGCTGCCGGTGTTCGCGCTCCTTTTGAAGCTCGTCTACGTCAGAAGCAAGCGCTTCTATGGAGAACATCTTGTGTTCACGCTGCACGTGCACGCCTTCATTTTTGTCAACTTCACGCTGCTGGGATTGCTGACGTTCGCCCCGGCCGAAAGTGGATGGACAAAGGCGACCAACTCTGTCCTGTCGGTCGGAATCCCGATCTACGTATTCCTCGCCCAAAAGAGGGTGTATGAACAGGGGTGGTTCAAGACGGGCATCAAGTTCGCCCTGATCATGCTGGCCTACTCGATTGCCATGTTGATTATCTTTGGCCTGGCTGCCAGCGCGATGCTCGTCCTGGGTGCGTAGTCAGGAGGGCACAGGCGTTGATGGAGGCAAAGCCCCGCGTGACTGAGAATTACTCATATCGGTGCCCGAACGTGTAACAGACCGGCAGAAGAGCACTCTCCGGCTCGTCTTCCACACAATAGTTGAGTTCTTTCGCTACGGCGTATTGGCAGTTCTGTTGACTCTGGTCAGATGGCTGGAGACCCGAATGCCCCGAGATCGCGCTTGATACAGAGCATTTGTCGCCGCGAGTATCGATCCGTGACGGCTTCTGTTATGCGGCACAGGGGTTTATCATTCGGTGTCAGTCTCGCACCGCACCTGAAGAATACATGCCTCGAACTCTGCTGATACTTGACCTGGACGAAACGCTGATTCATGCCACCGAACAGCCACTTGCTTATCGTCCGCATTTCGAGGTCCCTCCGTATCACGTCTACAGGCGCCCGCTTCTCACACCATTCCTCGAGACGTGCGGTGAACACTTTGAACTAGCCGTGTGGACATCCGCTTCGTCCGACTACGCCAGTGAGGTCATCGGAGAAATCTGGCCGACAACACTTGAGTTGTCGTTTCTATGGAGCCGTACGCGCTGCACCCGCCGACTCGATCTCGAGCGCATGCACCAGATCTGGATCAAGGACTTGAAGAAGGTGAAGAAGATCGGTTACCCTCTTGAACGAGTCCTCATGGTCGACGACAGTCCCGCGAAACTCACCCGACAGTACGGCAACCTGGTGCGCGTCAGACCCTTTGTCGGCGATCCCGAAGATGACGAGTTGAGGTGGTTGAGCTTGTTCCTCATCGAGTTGGCCGAAATCGACAACGTTCGTCGGGTCGAGAAGCGGGGGTGGCGAACCAGGATGAGTAGCCCGGGGGACTGAGCGGCGGTGCGCCGCGCCGCCTGCCGTGGGTGGCCTCCGGTCCGATGCCTTGCCGCAAATACCAGGACGCTGCTCACGCTTTCATGGTGGGCAGGGTCGGCGTCTCCTTTCGTCGGACTGCCCCGCGATCCAACGTCTATTGACCGTCCTCGTGAGTGGTCGAAAATTAACTGGCGCCGACTGGCCTCTGCCTATTGGTAGATCGGGCGGCCCGATCTACATTTCGCGCCGCCAGAAACGGGCCAAGATCCTAAAGAGAAGAACCTGACCCCCGCTCGACCGGGTCAGGTGAAAACCTCTAAAGGTCGATCCGCGATCGAACCGATTCAACGCGATCAATCTGGCACAAGTCATTCCAACGATTCAATGGGGAATTACCTCCTATGCGCAACCTCATCATTCCCGCTCTACTCCTCCTCTCGTTCGTCGCCGGTGCCTGCGATTCCAACGGCTCCGACGAACAGAACATCGACGGCATTTACACGCTCAGAACCGTCGGGGGAGAAACGCTTCCTGTAACCATCATAGAGATACTGGAAGACAAGGTTGAGGTCACGGCTGGCAAAGTTCAGCTGGGCCCCGGCAATGTGTTCAAGGGAGAACTGACCATCCGGACCACCGAGTCCGGTGTGGTGTCGACCGAAGTCTCTGCCGACGAAGGAACGTTCAGTCAAACCGGCAACACGCTTCGTGTGACGTACGGAGACGGTTCGAGTGATACGGCGACCGTAAGCGACGGCACACTGACGGTGACGTCCGACGGCCTCGCACTCGTTTTTCGAAAGTAATCGAGAACCTCGGAGGCACGGAAACACTGGTTGCACACGATCGGTCGGTGCCGGCCACTACGTTGGCCGGCGGCGGCAGACATGCTCGCGACTCACTCCGGGTACGGCCCCTTCGTTCGCGATACACCCCGCCCTCCTATCGCGTGAACGCAAAGCGAATCACCGCTTCGTGGTGGTCGGTTACCTCCCTCGGATCCACGCCCAGGCCGATGACGCCACGGCCACTCAAGGGCACATGCTCGCGATGAATTCTGACGGGTTCCTCCGACGGGTCGCGCGAAACATACGTTCCATTCGTGCTGCAATCGATCAGCACAAAACGGTCATTGCCCAGGCGAATCCTGGCATGCTCTCGCGAGACGGCCTCGTGCCTGACAACAAGATCGCTTTCATCCCCCCGCCCCATCACAAATGGCAGGCGACTCTCGTCGATCTTTACGTGACTACGCTGATACTCCAGCGTGAGCCAACCATGGCCGGTCGGGCGATGCGCCTTGACCTGTGCGGTTGCGACACCGCTGTCGGTCTGCCAGAGTAGCTCGACGAGATCGATGACCTCTCTCCTTCCCCGTACGCGCGCGGGGCCCAGGTCGCGAAACGCGAACGGTGCATCTTGTGGGAGCGTGTTGACGGTATCGCGGGTCGTCAGCACCTGACTGGCCTTTGCGAGACCCGTCAATCGGGCGGCAACGTTAACGGCGTCTCCAAACACGTCGTCATCCTTAGTCACGACCTCCCCGGTATGAAACCCGACCTTCACTTTCATCCCGACGGCGGCAAGATCAGGGTCGTCGATAATGACGGACGGCATCCTGCTAACAGCCTCGAACAGACCCGGGCCATCCTCAAAGCTGACCATCACCTCGTCACCGATCGTCTTGATCAGTGTTCCAGAGTGATCCGTCGTCACTTGCGTTAGAAGCTCTATCGCAAGACTTACCAGTCGGTGCGCCTCAGCATTTCCGTGTTCTTCGAAAAGCCGCGTACTGCCGACGATGTCGGCGAACACGATTCCTCTGACGGCATGACTACGGGACATGGTGTCGAATGAGCAGACTCAAATCATCAACCAGCTGAATATAGAGTGCGCCGGGCGGACTTGGCCTCACGTCGGGATGCAGGGGCAATCGACATGTGAACCGAGCCGTCCCTCCAGCTGCACGCCGGATGCAAGCGTCAAGCCGCACCCTTCGCGCGGTACACGGCGGCATGTCGCGGACGCCAGCTCGCGACGCACGTTCACCGACGAGCAACGAATAGAGCACGGCGCTGCACTGACTGCGGCATCCGGGAGCGGCTCTTCCTATTTTGCGCTGTCCTTCCAAACACGTTCCCGATTCACCATGGCCTACGGCGAAGATGCCGATCAAAAGCGATTGCTCGATTCCGAACAGCGTCGCGCCGACTGGAAGCACTGGGGACCCTACGTGGCCGAGCGCGCCTGGGGCACGGTGCGCGAGGACTACAGTCCCAACAGCGACGTCTGGGGCCACTTCCCGTACGAGCACGCGCGGAGCCGGGTCTATCGCTGGAACGAAGACGGACTGGGCGGCTTCTGCAACCGATTCCAGAATGCGTGTCTTGGCGTCGCCCTCTGGAACGGGAAGGACTCCCACCTGAAGGAACGCCTGTTCGGACTCGACGGCACCGAAGGCAACCACGGTGAGGACGTAAAGGAGCATTACTACTATCTCGACGGGCTCCCCTCCCACGCGTACATGAAGATGCTCTACAAGTATCCTCATGCTGCATTTCCGTACGAGAGACTTCGTGAAGCGAATCGAGCCAGAACCCGAAATGAACCCGAGTTCGAACTGTTCGAAGCGTTGCGCGACGACTTCATCGAGAATCGCTATTTCGATGTTTTCATCGAGTACGCCAAGGTTGACCCCGAGGACATCGTCTGTCGGATCACGGCCATCAACCGGGGACCCGAGCCTGCCGAGTTGCACATCCTTCCCCATTTCTGGTTTCGAAACACATGGACGTGGGGATACCATGTCGATCGTCCTCACCCGATGATGGAAGAGGCTTCTGAAGATGGCGTACTTGCCGCGCACGGAAATCATCACCACCTGGGAGAGCGGTGGTGGTACGCAGCGGAGCACGTAAGCGGAAGCGACGGAGGCCGCCTGCTCTTCACCGACAACGAAACAAATTTCAAGCGACTCTGGGAGGAGCCCAATCCGACCGTCTACGTGAAGGACGGTATCAACGATTGCGTTGTCGGTGGTCTGACAGAGTGCGTCAATCCGGAAATGAAAGGAACGAAGGTCGCCGGCTGGTTTCATCGGCTCATTGCGCCTGGCGAGTCGTTCGTGATCAACGTGCGGTTCGCAGACCATGCCGTCAGCAACCCGTTCGACTCCGTGGATGATATCTTTGCGAAACGCATCGAGGAGTGTGACGCTTTTTACGAAACGATCCATCGTGATTCACTCACGGAAGATCAGCGGCGCGTACAGCGACAGGCGCTTGCCGGACTGCTCTGGAACAAGCAGTTCTATCACTACAGCGTCGACCTCTGGCTGGAGGGTGACCCCGCCCAGCCGCCGCCTTCGCCGCGCCGACACAAGGGGCGCAACAGTGACTGGCGACACTTCTATTCCGTCGCCGTCATGTCGATGCCCGACAAGTGGGAATACCCGTGGTTTGCTGCATGGGACCTGGCCTTTCATACACTACCCATAGCGATGATCGATCCGGAATGGGCAAGGCGGCAACTGACGATCATTCTGCGCGAATGGTACATGCATCCGAACGGTCAGATACCGGCGTACGAATGGAACCTGAGTGACGTTAATCCGCCGGTACACGCGTGGGCCGCGTGGCGTGTGTACGAAATCAGTCGACAGGTGACGGGCGAGGCGGATACGGTCTTCCTCGAACGGGTCTATCACAAACTCCTGCTCAACTTCACGTGGTGGGTGAACCGAAAGGACCACGGTGGCAACAACGTCTTCCAGGGCGGATTCCTTGGACTCGACAACATCGGCCTGTTCGATCGTAGCAAACCGATTCCTACCGGCGGTTATCTGGAGCAGGCGGACGGCACGGCGTGGATGGGCATGTATTGTCTCTATATGCTGCGCATCTCGCTCGAGTTGGCACGAACCCGACCGGCCTATGAAGACGTGGCGACAAAGTTCTTCGAGCATTTCGTCTACATCGCGAGTGCCATCAACGACGGGTGCGGCGGCACTGGATTGTGGGACGACAAAGATGGATTCTACTACGATCTGATCCACACACCGGACGACCGATACCACCCCATCCGCGTTCGCTCATTTGTCGGACTCATCCCGCTGCTTGCTGTTGAAGTGATTGAGCCCGAACTCCTTGAGATGCTTCCACGCTTTCGCCGGAGGATGGAATGGTTCGCGGAGTATAGGCCCGAGTTGATGCAACACATCTCGGGCATGGGACTGCCGGGTCGCAACAACCGGAGACTTCTGTCGCTCGTTGACAGGAGCAAACTCGTACGCGTAATGGAGCGCGTCCTGGATCCGAATAAATTTCTGTCCCCCTTCGGCCTCCGGTCGCTCTCACAACAGCATGCTGACGAACCGTTTGTCCTTCACGTCGACGGGAGCGAACACCGTGTGGAATACGAGCCCGGGGAATCGAGGACGGCCCTGTTTGGCGGAAACTCCAACTGGCGCGGACCCATCTGGATGCCGCTAAACTACCTGATGATCGAGGCGCTGCAGGAATACCATGCCTACTACGGCGACGACCTCAAGCTTGAGCTCCCGCGT
>JABDKH010000031.1 GCA_013002345.1 Rhodothermales bacterium | reverse complement strand
TATCCGTGACTCCGTCCGATGCCCGAATTCTGCATGCCCCCGAAGGGCAATTCCGGATTTCCGAAATGGATCGCCACGTCGTTGATGACGATCCCACCGGATCGCGTATTCTCGATCCAGAATTCCGCCACGGCGGGGTCGGCTGCGAACACATAGAGCGACAGCGGAATGGGCATTGCACGTAGCCGCTCGACCACGGCGTCGCGAGACGTGTACTTGAGAACCGGAAGCACTGGTCCGAAGATCTCTTCCGTCATGATTCTCGAATCCCACTTGACATCGGTGAGAACCGTGGGCGGGATATACCTCTCGGCAGAATTGCCGCTGCCGCCAACCACGCAGTCGGCGCCATCTTCAACGGCATCGACAATGAGGTCGGATATCCGTTCGGAATGTCGCTTTGTCACGATCCTCGCATAGCCTTCTGTCTGTAGCTGATCTCCGTCGTGCAGCCGTTTTTCCGCATCCAGAAGGGCAGCGACAAAGTCGTCGTGAATCGCCTCCGATACCAGCGCGAAGTCGGGTGCGACGCATGTCTGCCCGGCGTTGGCGTACTTCGCCCACATGATGGCCAGAGCGGCCGACTCGAGGTCAGCCGAATCGTCGACGATTGCGGGCGACTTGCCACCCAGTTCGAGCGTAACCGAACTGAGGTTGCGTGCGGCGGCCTCCATGACCATGCTGCCCACGGCCGGGCTGCCGGTGAAGAACACATGGTTGAATGGCAGGTCAAGCAGGGCCGCGGCTACGTGTCGATCACCGTTGAAGACAGTCACCTCTGCCTGCGAGAACGTGTCTGCGATCATCTCTGCCACCAGTCGCGACGTGTGCGGCGTGTGCTCCGACGGCTTGAGAATGGCGCAGTTGCCGGCCGCGATGGCTGAGACAAGGGGCCCGAGGGTCAACATCCACGGATAGTTCCATGGCGAGATGAGCAAGACGACACCTTTCGGTTCATAGTGCACCTCGGAAGCGGTACCTACCAGCGGCAGTGATGTGGGCACCTTGAGCGGTCGCATCCATTTTGCGACATTCCGCTGGGCGTGTCGGATTTCCAGGAGAAGCGGAATAATCTCCGTCAGATCGACTTCCTCAGGTGGCTTCCGGAAATCCGCGAAGATGGCCTCCCGGATCGATTCCCTCCGCACCAGAATCGCTTCGCGCAGCAGCCCCAGTTTTGAAATGCGCTCCGCTGCTCCCGTGCGCGCTACGCGATACTGATTCGCCTGCTGACGCTCGAACGTAGACAGCAGTTCAGCCTCTTCAACATCTGTCGAACTCACCGTCGATTCCTCCACCTGTCACACCCGCACGTTAGTCGTTGTAGATCGAGATCGAGAGGGCACCGTTCACGTCAATGAAACCGCGGTACATCCCTGCCGTGTTGAACGGCATCGCAATGTTGCCGTCCCGGTCCATACTGATCACGCCTCCGGTGCCGCCCATCTCGGTGAGCCGACCGTGGATCACGGCGTTTGCGCTCTCAACGAGTGTCAGCCCGGTGTATCGCATGATGGCGCAGACGTCGTGCGCGAGTGTGCCCCGGATGAAATACTCGCCATGCCCGGTCGCGGATACGGCACACGACTCGTTGTCTGCGTAGGTACCCGCGCCGATGATCGGTGAGTCGCCAACGCGACCGAATCGCTTGTTGGTCATGCCCCCGGTCGACGTTCCTGCGGCAAGGTCTCCATCCATGTCGAGAGCAACGACGCCTACCGTGCCGAATTTCTCGTCAAGCCCCTCGACAGGATCCTCGGATCCGATGACCGCTCCGACCTCGCCTGCGCCCTCGCGCTCCTGGGCGCGCTTCAGCTGAAGCAACCGGCGCTCTGTGTGGAAGTGCGAGTTGTCAACCAGTTCAAGACCATGCGTTTGTGCATACTGTTCGGCTCCTTCGCCGACCATCATGACGTGAACTGACTGATCCATGATCACGCGGGCCAGCTCGATAGGACTCTTGACCGTGCTCACAGCGGCCACTGCACCGGCTCGCAGATCGTGGCCGTCCATGATGGAGGCATCCAGCTCCACCGTGCCCTTGTTCGTGAATACGGCTCCGACGCCCGCGTTAAACAGCGGCGACTCTTCCATGGTCTGAATCGCCGTTACCACGGCGTCTACACTCGAACCGCCTGCAGTCAGTATCGCGTGTCCCGTTCGAAGCGCGTGCTCAAGTGCGGTGCGGTACGCTTCCTCTCTTTCAGCCGACATGTTTTCGCGAAGAATCGTGCCGGCGCCTCCATGTACGACGATCGCGACCTTACCGCTTGCTGCTTGATCCTGGGCGCTCGCGTTCGTCATGACAAGGATCCCGAATGCAATAAGGGCAACCGCCATCCGGTAGCCGTGACGGGCAAGGAAGGACATGTTGTTTCGGTTAGATACAATGAAACGGTGGCGGCGTCTACTTCGGTGCCATTCGGATTGCGCCATCAAGCCGGATGACCTCTCCGTTCAGCATGACGTTCTCGATGATATGTCCGGCGAGTGCCGCGTACTCGGACGGCCGACCAAGCCGCGACGGGAACGGGACCTGCTCGCCGAGTGAGGCACGCACCTCGTCTGTCATGCCGGCTACCATCGGGGTTTCAAAGATGCCGGGCGCAATTGTCATCACCCGAATGCCGGCTCGAGAGAGATCTCGGGCGATCGGAAGCGTCATGCCGACCACACCTCCCTTCGATGCGGAATAGGCGGCCTGTCCGATCTGCCCGTCGAACGCCGCTACGGACGCCGTATTGATGATCACGCCGCGTTCGCCTTCGTCGGTCGGTGTGTTTTCCTGAAGCCGTGCCGCCACGAGTCGAATGACGTTGAAGGTGCCAACCAGGTTGACGGTAATGGTCCGGCTGAAGGACTCCAGGTCGTGAGGCCCTTTCCTGCCGATGGTTCGCCTCCCGATCAGGATGCCGGCACAATTCACTGCTCCATGCAGTCCGCCGAAGGCATCATCGGCCTTTGCAACGGCTGCCAGCACGCTCTCCTCGGAAGTGACGTCGGTCTCGATAAAAACAGCTTTCTTACCGAGTGACGCGGCCTTCTGCCGGCCTTCGTCCACCTTGACGTCGGCGAGGACGACGTTGCCGCCGTGACTGACGATCATGTCGGCCGTCGCGGCGCCAAGTCCCGAGCTTCCGCCCGTCACGAGGAAGGTCTTCTCTGAAATCTGCATATCTATTCTCCGGTCGTATTCTGCACGGGGTCGTTGAGTTTTCGATGTGAAGTTAGTAATCG
>JABDKH010000030.1 GCA_013002345.1 Rhodothermales bacterium | reverse complement strand
AGACGGTCAAGAAGCTTGGCATCAACCTGTAGTTCAGACTGAACTACGCACTGATGGCCTTGTGAGAGAAGCGGGTCCTGCTGAACGGCAGGATCCGCTTTATCTTTTCAGGGCGATGTCATCCGCTCCAGATATTGATACGTATCTGAGCCGGGCCGATCTGCGCCCGCCGTCGTTGATGGGTATGCAGATGCAAGTTACAGGCCTTGCTTTGCGCATCACCTCGTTCGCCGGGCTTCGCGACGCCCGCTATCGATCCACGAGCAGGACGACCGTTACGATGACGCCCGCCGCGACAAAGGTGCGATTTCGCATCTTCCGAAGACGCGCTTTCCTGACGTAATCTCGTCGGACCGCGGAGTGGGCGTCAAGCTCTCGCTCGTACATCACCGACAGCTCCCGGTACTGATCAAGTAGATCTCGGGTCTGCTCGATTTCGCTCTGCAGGTTATCTACGAGACGGTCGTCGACCCTGATCAACTGCGCGCACGAAACCGCGGTCGGCAGGGAAGCACCCAGGGCGGGCGGTCCGTCTCCAGCGTCCAGTTCGGGATCGTCGACCACCGACCGGTTTCTCAAATTGATTCGATCGTCAATGGACCGCACGTTGCGCATGTGGATGTCGTCGACGACCAGGCGGGTTGTTGAGACACGGTTGATCGCGGCGGACCGAGTTTCCCGAAGAGATCGGAAGACGACCTGCTCAGCGGTTCTGGTATCAGTTCTGGACAGCCATTCCGATCCCAGCCATGTCAGACCTATCGCGCACATCAAAACGATAAGGGCGATGTTCCTGACGGTGGCGGCGCGCATGGGTCGATCCGGTTTGAGGATAGGACACCGTCATGCCTCGATCGTCGCCCGCCCAGGAATACGCAGCCCAGGAGTGCCCGGCCTAGGAATGACCGGCCAGTATTTCGTCTATGCGTTGCAGTTCGTCGCTTGAGAAATCGAGGCGGGAAAGCGAACTCACTGCGTCTTCGACGTGCGAGAGCTTGCTCGCTCCGATCACCGCCGACGTGATGGTTTCGAACCGGAGCGTCCATGCGATCGCCATCTGAGCGAGCGTCTGATTTCGGTCCCGCGCCAGTTGGTCGAGTGACCGGACCATCTCCAGCTTCGTGTCGGTGATATCTTCGGTCGTCAAAAAGCCGTGCGACTTGGCTGCACGCGAGTCGTCCGGAATCCCGGCCAGATACTTGTTGGTCAGCATTCCCTGCGCGAGAGGAGAGAAGACGATGCACCCGATCCCTTCGTCCTCCAGTGCGCCGACAAGCTCTCCTTCAATCCAGCGATCGAAGAGGTTGTACCGGGGCTGATGAATCACGCACGGAGTTCCGAGATCGCGGAGGATGCGTGATGCGGCGCGGGTCTGGGATGCCGAGTAGGACGAAATGCCCGCGTACAGGGCGCGCCCGGAGCGGACGATGAAGTCCAGCGCGGACATTGTCTCTTCAAGCGGCGTATCGGGATCAGGACGGTGGTGATAGAAGATGTCAACGTAGTCGAGACCCATGCGCTTCAGACTCTGATCCAGCGATGCCACGAGATACTTGCGGGACCCCCATTCTCCGTATGGTCCCGGCCACATGAGGTAGCCGGCCTTAGATGAGATAATGAGTTCGTCCCGATACGGGCGGAGATCGGTCTTCAGGATCTTGCCGAACGTTTCTTCTGCGGAGCCGAACGGCGGGCCATAATTGTTGGCGAGGTCGAAATGCGTAACGCCCAGGTCGAAAGCTACCCGTATCAGCGTTCGAGCATTAGCCATGGAGTCGACTTCGCCGAAGTTGTGCCACATTCCAAGACTGATCAACGGCAGTTTCAGGCCGCTTCGGCCGCATCTGCGGTACGTCATGTCGTCGTATCGCTTCACGTTGGCTAGATATGTCATATTGCCGATGGCTCTTGCTTGGGTGACGGATGGTGGCTGCGGATGCAGGCAGAAAGACGGAGGGTAGTTCTCCGGTCGGCGCCCGGCGGATCATTGGCAGGGCCGCGACGCACGAAACTAACTCGAAGCCTGCTCCGACGCTAGAAATTACAGGACAGAACGAAGCCCGGCGACCCCACCAGCACACCGGGCTTCTTACCAGCAGAAATGCTACGAACTATGTAGAAATGAGACAGACAATGTCTGCCGGAGCTCTAAGTCCTGTGCGAGGTAGCCCGTTGTTGCGCTCGACTCACCTTTTGGTTAGGCTGCCAGGACGGAACTAAGAGACTTACGCCCCCAAATGGTATGGCGATCGGGGCATCTAATTTGTAGGGTGGCTGGTGCATCATTTGTGGGGATATTGCCTACACCCTGACAGGCGTGTAGTCCTACGACGGTCCATCGCTCGAAAGATGCACTTTCAGCGCATTTCGCAACGGTTCGGGCTTTGCCAGCCCGTCAATTCGAGCCGCGAGGCGTCCATGTCGATCGATAATGAACGTGACGGGCAAACCAAGAACGTCCGGAAACTCGGACGAGAGACCTTCCTCGAGGACGATCGGATACCCGGGACTGAACCGCTCCATGAACGGTCGGACCACGTCAAAACCCTGGTGGTCGAGTGAGACGCCGACAATCGTAAGTCCGGAATCGGCAAGCTCCAAGTCGAGCGCGACGAGATCCGGAATCTCCCGAACACACGGAGCGCACCAGGTCGCCCAGAAGTTCACCAGTATCACGCGTCCGCGATGATCGTCCGTTCGAAACGTGTCACCCTGTAATGTGATGCGCTCGAACGCCGGTGCCGTCGTCAGCTCAAGTACCTTGGGAACTCCGATCGTCTTCGGCAGGACATTGCCGGGTACACCGCGCGTGTCGGGCGCATCGACGGCACGAGCGCGATCCTGCTCCGAGCAACCTGCGACGAGCGGTCCAAGGAGACCGAGTCCGATCGCCATCAGCAGCCACGACGCGATGCGGTGCGAGTCAGTCATTGTGGCGTTGCACGCTGGATATGGCCGCTCGAACGGCCTCTGCCGTCACACCTCGATGCGACGTGTCAAAAACGGATACGCCACCGAACAGCACGATTACCTGTGGGGTCTGGTGGCGGATTCCGAAGAGATCCTCGATCCTTTCGGACAGGGCACGGGCTCGCTGAACCACCAGCCGATTGACGCGCGGCGATGCCTCCCGACCATATTCCTCCATCTCCCGCTGTGCCCGATAGCTCGCGCCGCACATCTGACTGTGTTTGAACAACACGATCGGCTCCGACATCGACGCCTGAATGAGCGCGTCAAGGGCAGCCTCCGTTGAGAGGTCTTCGAACGTGGTGCGGCGGGATCCCCAGATCAATCTTTGCGTCTCGTGGGTTCGTCAGGTTAAGCGATATTCGGTGTTCGGCTGTCGGAGTTCGGAGCCTAGAACCGAAAGGTCGCACGTCGGGTTTCAGTAAGCCCGATATTGACAGGGGCGAGTGTCGAGTCTCAAGAATCAATCTTCATTAGCACGGACGATCGGATATGGCTGACGAACCTGCAACCGGTGCCGAAAAAGCCCGCTGGAATCTGGAAGATCTTTATCCATCACGCGCGGCTCTGGAGCAGGACATGGCGTCGGCCTCATTGGCTGCGGGCGTCTTTCGTGAGAGATACTACGGCAAAGTGGACACGTTGGACGCGTCGCAGCTCGCGCGTAGTCTCGAAGAATTGGAGGCCGTCATAGACCCGCTTGGTCGGGCATACACGTATGCGTATCTGCACTGGGTGACGGATACAAACGACCAATCGCGCGGAGCGCTATTACAGAAGGTCAAGGAGGAATACACCGCGACGAGCCAGGCGTTGATCTTCTTCGACCTGGAGTGGGCACGGACGGAAGAGGCGCGGTCGAAGGCACTGCTGGAGCAGGAGTCATTACGAGCGTATCGCCATTATCTCGAGCTTTTGCTCCGTCGGAAGGACTACATGCTGAGCGAAGCGGAAGAGAAGATACTCGCGGACCTCGATATCTCGGGGCGCAGCGCCTGGAATCGATACTTCGACGAGAGTCTGTCGGCATTGCGGTTCGACTTCGACGGCAAGAGCATCTCCGAGCAGGAGGTTCTGTCGAAGCTGCACCAGAAGGACAGGGCGGTCAGACGGATGGCGGCGATGTCGCTGACGGACGGGCTAAAGACGGAGATTCGGACGCTTACGTTCATCTCGAATACGCTCCTGGCAGACAAGAACATTAAGGATCGGGTTCGGGGGTATCCTCACTGGCTTGCGAGTCGCAATCTGGATAACGAGGTGCCGGACGACACGGTCGAAGCGCTGGTAGAGGCCGTGACATCTCGCTACGATCTTGTAGAGCGGTTCTATGGCCTGAAGCGGAAGCTGCTAGGGCTCGACGAGATGTTTGACTACGATCGTTACGCGCCGGTGGGCGAGTCGGATCGGCGGTACAAATGGACGGAGGCTCGTGAAGTGGTGCTCGACGCCTATTCGGGCTTTCACCCGCAGGTGGGAGAGATCGCAACGCGTTTCTTCGATGAATCATGGATTGACGCTCCGGTTTCCGAGGGCAAGCGAGGCGGAGCGTTCAGTCACGGAGCGGTGCCGAGCGCTCATCCGTACATCATGATGAATTTCACCGGTCGGATTCGGGATGTGCAGACGCTCGCTCATGAATTGGGCCACGGCGTGCATCAGTATCTGTCGCGCGGGCAAGGCGTGCTGCAGGCCGACACTCCGCTTACGACTGCCGAAACGGCGTCCGTGTTCGGAGAGATGATTGTTTTTCAGCGACTCATGGAATCGGAGAGTGATCCGCGAAACCGTCTGGCGATGCTGGTCGGAAAGATTGACGATACGGTGGCGACCGTCTTCCGCCAGGTTGCGATGAATCGTTATGAGCATGCCGTTCATACGGAGCGGAGGTCTGCGGGGGAGCTCACGACCGACAGGTTCTGCGAGCTCTGGCTACAGACGCAGAAGGAGATGTTTCGCGGCAGCGTCACACTCGGCGATCACTATCGATACTGGTGGAGCTACATCCCTCATTTTCTGCATACGCCTGGCTACGTGTATGCCTATGCGTTTGGGGAGCTGCTGGTGCTGGCGCTCTACAAGGAGTTTCTGAAGCACGGAGACACATTTCCCGACAAGTATGTCGACCTGCTGCGTGCTGGTGGATCCGACTGGCCTCACATCCTGGTCGGCCGGCTGGGCGTAGATCTGACGGACCTCGACTTTTGGAAGCAGGGTCTGACGGCTATTGACGAGTTGATTGGAGAGGCAGAAAAACTGGCTGCGGCTACTGCATAGAAGGATTCCGATTACTACATTCCGAAGGATGCTGACCGATTTCCCACATCGCGTCGGCCTCCGGTTCTCGGGCGCCAAACGGTAGCCCCCGGTCCTTTTCTTCCGCGGAGGTTGTGTTATGACTAGTTCGATACTGCGTGTTTCCATTCTCTCCACGGTGCTGCTGCTGTTCGCGACGGCCGACGTCCAGGCGCAGTTGACCGTTGTTTCTTCTTCTCCCGCCGACGGGATGGTCAACGTCTCAACGTCGGTTATCCTGCAGATTGAGTTTTCAGCTCCGATCGACACGACAGCTCGTTTTGATGACGACGAGGACTTCTATCTGGCCTTTGAGACCAATCCGGAGATACCGGAGCCGACCCTGGCCGGAGTGAGCCCTGACTTCACGACCTTCTTCGCTCAGGTCCAACTCGAGCCCGACACGCGCTACCTGGTTTTACTCACGGGCGCCAAGAGTCAGGCCGGCGACATCTTGAGCCAACCGTTTGTAGTGAATTTCACAACGGGTTCGAGCATGCCGACCGGTTCGATTTCGGGTACGGTCACCGATGCCAGTTCCGGCAAGACCGCTGCTGGCGCGCTCGTTGCGATCTTTCCGGATGACCCACTGAATGGCATCTTTGGAGAAGACAGCGGCCTGTTCGGAGCCACCGTTACGAATTCGTCGGGCCAATACACCGTCAACTATGTGCCGGATGGTTTTTATCAGGTCGCGAGTGCGGCAGATGTCACCGGGGACGGGCTGATCGAGCCGGAGAGCGGAGATACGTTTGGCCTGTATGATTCGGACGGTAACGGTCTGCTTGATGCGGTAGAGGTGTCGGGAGGCGGCGGGATATCCGGGATCGATTTTTCGATCAAGGTACCCACCCCGGTTAGCGCAAGAAGTAATCTTCCCCGTGCGACGCCCATTGCCGCGTCGATCGAATCCGACGCCGAGCTCGTCATGGTGAACGGGCAGTTCGGGCCGGGAGGATTGTCACCACAGTGGCTGTACGTCTACTACAGTCCGTCGAATCTTGCTAACTTTGTGCTGTTTGCGCTGGGAGATCAGTTTGGCGTGTCGCCGTACCAGGACTTCGGCGGTGGAACGGACATGACCGAACCCCTTCCAGAGGACTTTCTTGACTCCGATGTTGTTGGCGGAATTGCCAACGACAACGGCGGGTCGGACTTCCTGTCGCAGTTTCCGGATGCCGAAGTGTTCGGGTTCGCGGCGAGCGTGACGGATTCCTTTGGCTCGGGCAAAAAAGAGGACACGCAGCGGTGGCGCTCAGCCGGTATCTTCGACCTGTCATATCCGGTCGGAATGGGGCTTTCCGCGAGTTCGGCAGCCGCGGCATTGGTTACGCCAACTCCTCTCTGGATTGTCAATTACAACGCTTTCCTAAACGAGCCTCCATTCTTCGGCTTTCTGAACGTCATCATCCACGCGGTTACGGGAGAGGTCGATCCTGCTCTGGCCTACTACACGGCCGCGCGCGCAAACCTCGATGTAGCAGATGCGGCGGTTGCAACGAACTTTCCCGGTGGGTTCCTCGTGATGGTCGAGAGTAGCAACTTCGGGTTGCACAAGTCCGGGGTCTCGGCCTACTGGACCTACACGTATCGATCTCCTGCCAACACCGTGTACTCCATTGATGTGCAGGAAGGCGTCATACTTGAGCAGGGCTTTGGGAGCCTCACGGACCTTCGCTCAACGCAGGCCATTCCGGACGGCTGGATCGACAGTCCTCAGGCCACGGCCGCGGCAGAAGCGGAGAGCGGTGGGTTTCGGGATGCTAATCCTGACGCCTTCGTGGAAGTCGTGCTTGCGCAGGAGTTGGACTCCAATAATCCTCTGACGACGATCTGGGAGTTCAGCTATTTGTCCTCGACGGCGTCGGATTTCATCCTGATTAATGCCGGGACCGGTCTGGTCGTAGGGATCGAGGACGACAAAGACTTGCCGTCGACGCTCCGACTCGATCAGAACTATCCGAATCCGTTCAATCCGGAGACGAGTATCAATTACGAAGTGCCTGCCGGCGGAAACGTGAGACTGCTGATCTTCGATCTGCTCGGTCGTCAGGTGCGGACGCTGGTGGAGCGAGATCATGCCGCCGGTCGCTACACGGTTGTGTGGGATGGTGCGGACGAGAACGGTCGGGCCGTCAGTAGTGGTATCTACGTTTACCGCGTCGAAGCCGTTGGAGGGTCCGAGACCCGGTCTATGACGCTCCTGCGTTAAGGGACGCACGTCTTATCGTCTGAAGAATGTGCGGAGCCCGGCTGTAGCAGCGGTCGGGCTCTTGCATTTGTAGCCTAGAGCAGCAGCGAGAGCTGCCCCAGGATCCATGCACACCCGAGTGCTGCATAGATGCCGAGGATGTACCCTGACACGCCCATGAGCAGCCCGACCGGTGCCATCGACGGCATGTAGGCCCCGGCCACGACCGGCGCGCTTGCGGCACCGCCGACGTTGGCCATGCTACCCGTTGCCACCAGAAAGAGCGGGGCGCGAAAGATGCGAGCCGCGGCGAGCAGAATCGCGACATGTATCGAGATCCAGACCAGTCCGGTCAGCAAATACAGCGGCGCATCGAGTACGGCCGCAAGATTCGCACGGGCCCCGATGGAGGCCATCAGCAGATAAAGCGCTATGTAGCCCACCTTCGAGGCACCGTACACCTCCAGCCGGCGGATGGGCGTAAACGACAGGACGAGTCCCAGCGTGACCACCACGAGGACCGCCCAGGTCGTCTTCGAGATGACCGACGGTTCGCCGAGATCCGGTAGCATCTGACCGATCGAGATGGAAATCACAGTGGCTACAAAACCAAGACCAAGAATCATCCCGAGGTGCGACATCATGATTGGCTTTCGCTTCACCTCGATTTCCTGAAGATGCTGATTCGCTTCTTCAAGAGCGGAGGTATCGGCGCCGATCCACGCGTCGAAGCGCTTCTGGAACGAGCCCAGGAAGAGCAGAATGCCCATCCATCCGTATCCCACCACCGTGTCGACCACGATGATCGGACCGAGGGCGGCGTCGGCCGCACCGACGCTCTTTTGAATGGCCACCATGTTGGCCGTACCACCTATCCAGCTGCCCGAGAGGGCTGCGAGGCCTTTCCAGGCGTCAACGGGCAGAAACTGTCCAAATACCAGGAACGCGATCGGGCCACCGATCACGATACCCACCGTGCCCGCCAGCATCATGATGATTGCAAGCTTGCCGAGGTGGAGCACCGCTGGCAGGTCGATGGTCACCATCAACAGAAACAGCGATAGCGGAAGGAGATAGCGGGAGATCCACGAATACGCGGGACTGGCATCCGGCAGGATACCGATGGTGGTCGCGATCATCGGCACGAAGTAGGCCCAGATGACCGGTGGCAGGACATCGAACAGGCGCCGGAATTGATCCAGTCCGCTTAGCCAGAATACGGCTGCCAGGATGCCCGCCAGCAGAGCAAAGATCGACGTGGGATCCGTTATCAGCGGATCGCCGGGAGAGAATGGCATAGGTCAGGGTCCGGCTGGGCTACTAGAGGATGACGAGTCCGCGTTCGATCGAACTGAGCGAATCGGCACCCGTCTCGGTGATCACCATGTCGTCTTCGACGCGCGTACCCGCCTTGTCGACGAGGTAGATTCCGGGCTCGATGGTAAACGTCATTCCGGGTTCGAGAATCTGCTCGTTGTCGCCGCGGATATACGGCTCTTCGTGCACTTCCATCCCGAGGCCGTGACCTGTACGGTGGGTGAAGTATTCTCCGTATCCACTTTTTTCGATGACCGCACGTGTGGCGCGATCAACCGAGCCGGCGGTCACGCCGGGGCCCGCTGCCGCACGTCCCGCGGCGTTCGCCTCAGCGGTGATTCGCGCGATGTCGATCGACTCCTTCGACGGTTCGCCATAGGAAAACACGCGCGTCAGGTCGGAGAAGTAACCACCATTGTTTGCACCCCAGTCGATCAGGAGAATCTCGCCGGCCTGTAGCTTTCGATCTGTAGGTACGGCATGTGGATTCGCACTGTTCGGCCCCGCAGCGACGATCGGGTCGAATGGCAATGCCGATCCGCTCCCGTTTCGGAGCAACTGGATGACCAGCTCGGACGCGATCTCTTTTTCCGTCGCACCCGGACCCACCGCCTTGACCGTGGCCTGAACCGATGCCTCGGCCATTCCGACTGCCTCCTTCATCATATCGAGTTCTGCGGTGTCCTTCTGAATGCGGAGTGACGCCACGCACTCTTCGGCCGACTCGAGCGACACTCCGGACGCAGCGCCTTCTATGAATCGGAGCTCGAGCACCCGCAAGGCGCGCGGCTCGACGCCGATCCGTCCAGACACGGCGCCGGCAGCCTCGAATGCGTCATCAAAAGCCTTGTGCCACTGCGCCGGGTTCTCACCATACGCAAAAGGCGAGAGATCAAAACCGGGCTGGGACGCCTTCGTCATTTCCAGCTCCGGCAGGGCGAGGCAGACGGGCTTGCCCGGTGCGAACACGGCAACGACCGGCCGCTCGGACAGGTGAAAATGTAATCCCGTGAGATAGGTGAGCGTTGGGCCCGCGTTGATGGCGACTGCTGAAAAGCCATACTGGTCGAGTGCTTTCTCGAGGCGCTCCTGGCGCGACCGAACGGCCGCCTGCTGATTCGTCATGACTCCGTTGTCTTCTGGGTTACTGGTTCTGTTCGTACGATGGTTCCTGCGGGGTCAAGCTAACCAACCGCGCAGTTGTTCACCAACCGCGGCCGCAATTCACGCATCGACACTTCGTCTGAGCGCTTCGGCAAGTTCCGCCGTGGCAGCCAGCGGATCCGGAGCCAGGCTCACCGCGGTCATCACAGCTACTCCGTAGGCGCCCGCGCCGATCACTTCGGCAGTCCTGTCTGCGGTGATTCCGGCGATGGCGATCACTGGAATGCTGATCGCCGAGCAGACGGCTTCGAGGCCGGTCAGTCCCTTGACAGAAGCGGGATTCGCCTTGGACTGAGTAGAATAGACCGGACCGAATCCGACGTACGTGGCACCCTCTGCCTCCGCGCGACGTGCCTGTTCAACCGTCGTTGCTGTCCCGCCGACGATCGCATCGTCCCCCAGGATGCGCCGGGCGATGTGGACCGGAAGGTCATCTTGACCCAGGTGCACGCCGTCCGCCTCTATCGCGAGGGCAACATCCACGCGGTCGTTTACGATCATGGGCACTCCGCTCGCGTGGCAGCGCGCCACCGCCAGCCGTGCTTCATGCACGATGTGTTGCAGCAGGCCGTGCTTCTCTCGAAACTGTATGAGAGATGCTCCGCCCTCCATGGCCATTTCAGCGATTCGCCAGTGCGGCCAATGCTGCTGAAAGCGGTAGTCCGTCAGGATATGAAGTCTGCCGATTTGCAGGTTGTACACCGTGTCGCGAGAGGCTTAGATTCCGCTATCCAAGATAACACCACAGAGATATCCGACCCTGGTTATGACGTATTCCCGGACCGAGTCCCGTCGCGTGTTCATCAAGAAAGCTGCAGCACTTGCCGCGGTCGCCGCCGCGCCGGCCGGCATTGCAAGCGCAGTTCCGATCCCCGGCTCGCCCGGACCGCTCGTTGTTGCGAGCGGCAACGGGAAAGCGGCGGTGGAGCGGGCGCTCGCCATCATCAAATCTGGTGGCGAGTCTCTCGAGGCCGTTATCGCCGGCGTCAACATCGTGGAGGAAGACCCCGACGACACCTCGGTAGGCTACGGCGGTCTTCCGAATGCTGACGGTGAAGTCGAACTCGATTCCGCAGTCATGCACGGCCCGACATGCCGCGCCGGAGGCGTCGCCGCACTGAAGGGGATCATGCACCCCTCACGCGTCGCGCGAATGGTATTGGAGCGAAGCGATCATGTACTCCTCGTGGGAGAGGGTGCGCAACGCTTCGCCCGAATGCACGGCTTCAAGGTCGAAGATCTATTGACCGAGCGAGCGCGTAAAGCCTGGGTGAACTGGAAGGAAAACCTGTCGACCGACGATGATTATCTGCCCGCGCGTTCTTCGGATGGTGTCGGGTTGAATGCACGTGGCGCGGTGCGTCATCACGGCACGATTCACTGTTCGGCGATCGACCTCAGCGGAAACATCAGCAGCGTGACGACCACCAGCGGATTGGCATACAAGATCCCCGGGCGCGTGGGAGATTCGCCTATCATCGGTGCGGGGCTGTATACGGACAACGAGGTCGGCTCCGCCGGATCGACCGGTCGCGGCGAAGCGAATCTCGAGAATCTGTCGTGCTATCTGATCGTCGAGCGCATGCGGGCCGGTGATTCTCCCGAAGACGCGTGTCTGTACGCTTGCGAGCGCATCATCCGTCATACGAAACTCCCGCATCTTCTCGACGACAACGGAAAGCCGAATTTCAATGTGCAGTTCTACGCGCTCGACAAGACGGGAAGGGTCGGAGGCGCCGAGGTCCGGGGTCGAGACAATACGTTTATTGCGGGCGACGCGGACGGGATACGACGCGTGAGGCTGGCGCACGTGTAGCCCACGCTACCTCGTAATTCGCGCTTCGACACGGCCGGTACGTCCGCGCACGACGGTGCTCCCGGCACGGGGTGTCACAACGCCCGCGACGTTCAGGCGGCCGTCGATGCGGAGTTCGGATCCCTCATCGAGAGAGAGCGTCGAGCGGGGACCAAGGTTCAACGTTGCATTTCTGGAGATATGCAAGACAGCGCCCGGATCAACTCGAACCCGTCCATCAAGCGTCAACTCGGTCGACACCGTCAGCGTCGCGCCGTCCGTGATTACCAGCGGTGCGTCTATTTCCTGATTGGCGGATTCCGCTGCCATCCACGAGTCCTCCCGGATGATTGGCCTGGTCCGGAAGTCCTCTACGAAATCGAACAGCATGACCTCCGGATCGTCGGCATCCGAGCGGATGTTGTCGATCGCAGCCCATGAGCCACCGGACGCGGGACGCCGTTCGCTGTAGCCGTTACTCGTCGGGCGTGTCCACGGAGTGAGCTGCGAGCGCGACCCCGGTCCGAACAGGTCGCCCGCATAAGATGCATTGTCGAGGGCGAGCTCCAGACTGTTATCGGCCGGCAGGACCTCGTACCGGTTGCGATCCGACAGTCCGACCAGGAGTCCTGTGGTGCGGAGCAATCCCATGTCAAATCTTCCGTCATTTCCGCCACGCCGAATGCGATCGAAGGCACCGATGCGCTGGCGGTTACTGAGGAACAGGGTGCGCTCGCGCTTCGGTTCGCCAATCTGAATACGTCGGCAGTCTCCCGACGTGTAGAGATCCCTGAGTCGCACGCCAGATTCGGAGGATGAAAGGACAGGACAGTCGATCCAGCCGAGCAGAGATCGCTCCCACGCCGAGATCGTTTCGTCCCCACGCGCATCTCGTCCGCCGCCCGCACCGGCCATGAGGACGTAGCCGAGGACATTTGTGGGCGGTCGGTAGTTGCTTTCCGCGGGGACGTCGTTCGTCGTAATGGCGGGCACATGAATGAAGAATCTGGCCCAGAAATCGTGACCGATCTCGTGGGCCATCATCCGGATCAGCCAGTAGTGGGGGATAATGTTGCCGGGCACGCGATTGAAGAGAATTGACCCGGATAGATTCCAGTCTACCAGAACGTTGTCCACGCGCAGGGGCTCGATGTACTTGCCAACCGGCGGCCCGTTGGCGCATCGGGCGTCAAGGCAGGATGCACCGGTCCAGGTAATTCGGCCCGACATCTTCTCCGTGTCGTTGCGGATAATGAGGAAGATGTGATCGACGCGGCCGTCCTTGTTGAAGTCATACTCCGAAAAATCAAGGCCCACGTCGTCGAGTCGGTGAATCACCTCGGTGGCCAGTGCACCGTAACCTCCCCGTGGTCTGTGGTAGTCGGCCTCCGGTCCCGACGAAACGATGGTGCGGGGATACACGTTGCCGAACAGCACCATACGGCCGTTCGACTGCTCGAAGAAGTAGGCAGTGAGGGTACTGTCGACGAAGGGGGCGTCTGGCGACGGACTCAGGAAGAATGGAGCGGACTCCGGCAGGCGAGCCGGATCGTCATAGAGTGGCCATTTCCGGTAGTCCACGACCGGATCTCCGGGGGAATTGTCGTCGGCGAACTTGACGAACACAATGAGTACTTTCAGAGTGTCGGACGTTGGTCGGACCACCTGGGCGAGGGCGGTCGCGTTGGCCGGCAGCAGGCAAAGGACAATACAGATTTTGGTGTATAACCTAACTTGTTTGCACACAATAGTTTGAAGTTTTCAGTGCAAGTGTCACGTGATAAATGAGCGCACCATCGTTTCCGAACTGGCCCGCCTCGAATCGGACGCGCGGGAGATCGTGTCGGCTGCGATCAGCGGCGCGTCCCCGTCCGTCCTCCTGGAGCGAGCGATACGCGAGGGGGCACTCGCCTCTGTCGATCAGCACGAGCGCGTGCTGGCACTTGCATGTGGCAAGGCTTCGATGCCGATGGCATCGACATTGATGTCCGTCATTGGTGAGTCGGTGCATGCGGGTCTTGTGACCGTTCCCGACGACGGGGCGATTTCCGGGTCGTTGTCTCCACTCGAAGTTATGGTTTCCTCCCATCCCGTACCGGATGACCGCAGCGAGGCCGCGGGGCGGCGGGCGCTCGAGCTCGCACACGGTGTTCGCGAGGAGGATCTGCTTATCGTCCTGCTTTCGGGAGGAGCTTCGGCCCTCTGGTCCGTCCCGGCTGATGGATTGACGCTCGAGCATCTGCAGCAGTCGGTCACGACGCTCCTGAGGTCCGGGGCTGATATCGAGGAGATGAACACGGTCAGGAAGCACATTTCCGCTATCAAGGGAGGGCGGCTGGCAGCGGCCGCCGCACCGGGCTCCGTGGTAACGCTGATGATCTCCGACGTCGCGGGCGACGATCCCAGTACGATCGGGAGCGGACCGACAGTTCCGGATTCTACGACGTACGCCGACGCCCTGCATGTTCTGGAGCGCAGGGGCGGGAGAAGTGCATATCCGAATGCCGTTGTGGCGCATCTGGATGCGGGAGCGCGTGGGAAGAACGAAGAATCCCCAGGGCCCGGAGATGACGTCTTTCGCAGTACGGAGGCCCGCGTGATTGGATCAAATGCAGACGCGCTCGAGGCTGCCGCGAAGAAAGCGAGCGAACTTGAATACGAGACGGTGATTGCACCGAGGCCTGTCACAGGCGAAGCGTCCGATGTTGGTCGCCGGCTCGCTCAACAACTCATGGATACACCCGCACGTCGGCCCACATGCCTGATCTGGGGCGGCGAGAGCACGGTGAAGGTCACGGGAACCGGGCGCGGTGGTCGAAATCAGGAGATGGCACTTGCGGCAGTCATCGAATTGAGCGGCTGTGCACGACCCGCCGTATTGTTAAGTGCTGGAACCGACGGTGTGGATGGGCCCACGGACGCGGCAGGAGCGGTCGCATCGTCCCGCACTCATATGCACGCGAAGCGACTCGGGCTGGATGCTGCTGCGTTCCTCGCAAACAATGATTCGAATTCCTTCTTTGAGGCGGCCGGCGGACTCATCAAGACCGGCCCGACACAGACGAACGTGATGGACGTACAGATCGGTCTGATCGGGACCGGTCGGACTGACTAGACCAGGCGCGGGAGTCAAACCGCATTCACCAACCTCGCGAGGCCCGATGAATCGACTGGGAGAGGAGACGAGCCCGTACCTGCTGCAGCATCGTAACAATCCGGTGGACTGGTATCCGTGGTCGGAGGAGGCGTTTCAGCGCGCACGAGATCTGGACCAGCCCGTATTCCTGTCGATCGGCTACGCTACCTGTCACTGGTGCCACGTCATGGAGCACGAGTCGTTCGAAGACGAAGCCGTTGCGTCGCTGCTGAACGATAGCTTCATATCCATCAAGGTGGATCGAGAGGAGCGGCCGGATATTGACCAGGTGTACATGACCGTGTGTCAGCTCATGGGAGGATCGTGCGGTTGGCCTTTGACCGTCATCATGACGCCGTCCCGCAAGCCGTTCTTTGTCGCCACCTATATCCCGAAGAGCAGCCGCTTCGGTCGGGTAGGGATGGTCGAATTGCTGCCGCGCATCAGCGCGCTGTGGCGCGACGAGCGAGAGCGTGTTGAAGAGTCGGCGGGCCAGATCACATCTGCGCTGCGAAGTATCGACGAGTCCGTAACTGGTCCACGCACGCTGGATTCCGCGTGGCTCAAGCTGGCGTTCGAGCAATTCGCAGAACGGTACGATTCGGAGCATGGTGGATTCGGCGCATCGCCAAAATTTCCGGCTCCGCACAATCTCCTCTTTCTGCTGAGGTATGCACACCGCACGGGCGACGCACGTGCACTGGAGATGGTTGCGCATACGCTACGGTCCATGAGGAGCGGAGGCATCTTCGATCAAATCGGATTCGGATTCCATCGCTACTCCACAGACGGAGAGTGGAGGCTGCCGCATTTCGAGAAAATGCTGTACGACCAGGCGCTTCACATCATGGCGTATACGGAAGCCTACCTGGCCACCGGTGACCACTTTTTCGCCGACGTCGCACGAGAGGTGGCAGACTACGTTCTGAGAGATATGACAGCGCCCGCCGGTGGATTCTACTCGGCCGAAGATGCCGACAGCGAGGGGGTGGAAGGGAAATTCTATGTATGGACGGTCGACGAAGTCGTTGACGTTCTGTCCGCCGATCTGGCAGACCTCGTTATTGAAACGTACGGACTGGAGCCGGCCGGTAATTTCCTGGACGAGGCAACTCGTGAGTTGACAGGAGAGAATGTCTTGCACGGTTCGTTGGACGAGTCGGGAGACGGCGCAGACCGAGCCGATCGTCTCGACGCGGCGAGAGCATTGCTGTTCGCGCACCGTGAGCAACGAGAACGGCCCCTCCTCGACGACAAGGTTCTGACGGACTGGAACGGCCTCATGATCGCAGCGCTGTCGAAGCTCGGGTCTGCAGTCGGCGACGACCGGTACGTGGTCGCGGCGAAACGGGCGGCATCGTTTGTGTCGGATACGCTCTACGACGATCGAGGCCACCTGCAGCATCGATATCGCGACGGCGTGGCGGGCATCGATGGCCACTTGACGGACTACGCCTGTATGATCTGGGGCTTGATCGAACTCTACCAGGCAACGTATGAGCCGGGTCCGCTTGGCTCGGCCATATCGCTCGCGGAACAGATGATCGAGCGATTCTGGGATGACACGAACAGCGGGTTCTTCATGACGCCGGTGGACGGGGAAGAGCTCGTCGCCCGGTTGAAGGATCTCGACGACGGTGCATTACCGTCTGGCAATGCGATTGCCCTTCTGTGCTTTCTCCGCCTGTCGAGATTAACTGCCGACGCCCGTTTTGAGGAGTTTGCCGCCCGATTACTTGCGGCGGTTGCGCCGCGTGTACGTCGCTATCCTTCCGGTTACGCCGGCATGTTGATCGGTCTGGAGTTCATCGAAGGCGGGGCCACAGAGGTGGTCGTGGCCGGATCTGCAGAGTCTCCTGACGTTCGAGAGATGATAGGAGAACTGCGCCGGCGCTACCTGCCCAACACAGTCAGTCTGTGCGTGGGAACTGATTGGGATGACCTGCAACGGATTGCTCCCTTTGCGGGGTCCTTTCAGAGCGCTCCGGCGGGTGCTCTGGCATACGTGTGCCGGGATCATGTCTGCGCGGCACCATCCGCGTCCGCGGCGGAGATGGTGGCGGAGCTGCAGGCGCAACGTGAGGACTTGATCAAGCCGAAACGAAGTGTTGCTCCGGATGGTTGATGAACTTAGTCTCGAGATTTGAAGCATGAAGCAAATGTCGTGGAGGGCAGGAAGGAGATGAAAGACGTATACATTGTTTCGGCCGTAAGAACGCCGATCGGACGTTTTGGCGGAGCGCTGGCGGATCACTCTCCCGTGGACATGGGGGCGCATGTGATGAGTGCCGCGCTGGATCGTGGCGGCGTCGATGGCAAGCACCTCGACCTGTACATATTTGGCAACGTCTTGCGGGCCGGCCGAGGGCAGCTTGTTCCGCGGCAGGCCGCCATCCAGGCGGGCATTCCGAAAGACGTTGACGGCTACGCCGTAGACATGGTGTGTTCCTCCGGCATGATGGCCGTGATGAACTCCGCGACACTCATTCGTGCAGGAGAGGCCGACATGGTTCTCGCAGGTGGCACGGAGTCGATGTCGGGCGCAGGGTTCTACCTGACGTCGAGGGCGCGCTGGGGCTACAAGTATCTTGCTGGTAAGCCTGCGACCCTCGTAGACATCCTGGAGAGGGACGGCCTATCCGATCCGTTCACCGGGGACGCGATGGGCAGTCAGACAGAACAGCTTGCGGCCGAGTTGGGCATCGAGCGGGAAGCGATCGACGCGGTCGCGGCAGAGTCGCACAAGAGGGCGAACGAGGCGACGCAGGGCGGTAAGTTTGAGACCGAGATTGTCCCTATCGAATACCGTGAGAGGCGTGACACGAAGACGCTTACGATGGACGAGGGAATCCGTGCCGACACCACGACCGATTCGTTGGCAAAGTTGCGACCGGCGTTCTCGAAGGAAGGGGTGCTTACGGCCGGCAACAGCAGTCAGATAAGTGATGGTGCGGCAGCAATTCTTCTAGCCAGTGCCGAAGCCGTCGAGAAGCACGGGCTCAAACCGATTGCGAAACTCCTGCGAGGGTCGTGGGCAGCAGGGGAGCCATACCGCTTTCCGGAAGCCCCGGTGCCGGCCGTGAAGCGCATGCTGTCAATGCTTGACTTGAAGATCAGTGATATCGATCTCTTCGAGAACAACGAGGCGTTCGCGCTCAACAGCGTCCTCTTCCATCGCATGCTGGATGTCCCGTTCGAGAAGCTGAACGTACGAGGCGGCGCGGTAGCGCTGGGTCATCCAATCGGTGCATCGGGAGCGCGAATTATCGTCACCCTGATCCATGCCTTGCGGGACGGCAATGGAGGCCGCGGCGTCGCGGCGCTATGCCACGGTACCGGTGGCGGAACCGCAGTGACGGTCGAAACCATCTAGCCGCCGACCTGGTCTTCCAGCCGGTCGCTACGATCCGATCTCGATCGATCCGTGCGAGGTACGGGCCTTCAACAGCGGACCGCCACCGTTGATGTCGCCCCGTGCCTTGTCCGAAGCAGCGTCACCACGGAAGGACAACGACTCGTCGATGCTGACGTGGCTTCCCCGGAAGTCTAGCGTCATCGCAGCGTTGTCGTATGTCGAAATCTCAATGTCGCCGTGGCTGTTGCTGATCGATCCGCCCACTGCGGAACTCATGGACAGGTCGATTTCGCCATGAGAGTTCGAAATGTCGAGCGCACCGGCTTCCTTTATTCCCAGACTTATGTCACCGTGGGACGACATGGCCGTGATCTCTTTGGCGGATACTTGATCGACCTCCAGGTCTCCGTGGGAGTTACGAAGCTTGACTCGGTTCGCCTTTACCATCCCGATCTCCACATCCCCGTGCGACAGCTTGAAGTCAGCGAAGGAACCGTCAACGGACGAAATCTCGGCGTCTCCATGCGAATTCATGAGGCTCAGATTGCCCTCAAGATCATCCATCTCCAGATCGCCATGCGACATGGCCAGCTCTGCATTGAAGCGAGCAGGGATGCTGATCTCCACCTCGATTTCTGCGCGCCCGTTCCGTGACCAGTCCCAGTTCCGTTTCTTTGGATTCGTCTTCACGACAATGCGGTCGCCGTCCTGACGAACCTCAAAGTTGCGGGACTCGAAGAACTCTCGCGCCTTCGTCATGTCGCTACCGGACAGCAGCACGCGGACGTGAGCTTCGTTTGCATCCGAGGTCGTGATCTCGACGTCAGCGTGGGAGAGCCCAACTTCCAGAGTGCCTCCCGGGCTGACTTTGAACCGCTCGTCTATCATCACCTCTTCTGCAGATCCGTGCGATGCAACGCGAACCGTATACTGTTGACTCGCGTCATGATGAGTGGCGAAGAAGTTATCCTTGATGCTCTGACCGACGTTGACAAGTCCCAAAGCTGCGAGGAGGCAGAGCAGTACGGCGGTGATAGTCGTTTTCATGGGTGGAGCCGGATGATCATAAGAATGGCAACGAGACAAGTCGCGCTACGGAGCCAGTCGTTCGAGGTTGCGCCGAGGACCCGATGAAAAAACTGGGGGCAGACTTTTTTGACCGATCGACGCTTGCAGTCGCCCGCGACCTGCTGGGTCGTTATCTCGTGCGAGAGGGGGTTGCCGACAGGCGGATGGTGGGCCGGATCGTCGAAACGGAGGCGTACACGCATGAGGATCCGGCCTTTCATGCCTGGGGCATCGTCGATGGACCGACGGGGCTCGTCAAGCCGACAGGTCGGGGGTACGATCTCTTCGGCAAGCCAGGTTACGCGTATGTGTACCTCATTTACGGGATGTACTGGATGCTGAACGTATTGACGGAGCGCGAGGGGGTAGCGGGTTGTGTTCTCATCCGGGCGATCGAACCTGTGGATGGCGAATCCTCGATGTGGGACAGGCGTGCGGCGGCTCGCCGGACCGTCGACTTGACAAATGGACCGGGGAAATTGACTCAGGCGCTCGAGATCGACAATCGGTTTCACCGAAGTTCTTTGTTGCGGCCGCCGTTGTATTTCGCGGAGCCGCCTGAGATGCCGGATCATCGTATCGCTACATCGTCCAGAATCGGGATCACGCGTGCGGTGGATCGGCAGTGGAGGTTTTACTGCGAAGGGAATCCGTTCGTGTCGCCGGGGGTCCCGAGTGATATCGCGGCGGAAAGACGAAGAAAGACTCGAAGAAGTGTGCGACAATAGATTCGAGCGCGGCTTACGGTATTCTTCGAGGAATTACCGGCCCGCAGGGGCGTATTTTGCCAACGGAGCTCGACTGGCGCCCGCGGTATGCACTACCGGCGGTGCCTTTCTCCGGCATCGTGAACAAGACCCGTTTCAGGACGACGAATGACCGACGTCAAGACTTCCGAGCAGATTCGGCAGGAGTTTCTCGACTTCTTTCGCGAGAAAGATCACGAGATTGTGGCCAGCGATTCGCTGGTGCCCCACAACGATCCGACGCTGCTGTTCACGAACGCGGGAATGAATCAATTCAAGGATGTTTTTCTCGGTGCGGGAGAGCGTCCGTACGTGCGGGCGGCCGATACGCAGAAGTGCCTGCGCGTTTCAGGCAAGCACAACGATCTGGAGGAAGTGGGAGTCGACACGTACCACCACACGTTCTTCGAGATGCTGGGCAACTGGAGCTTCGGAGATTACTTCAAGAAGGAGGTGATCGCCTGGGCCTGGGAGTTGCTCGTCGATCGCTGGGGACTGGATCCTGCGCGGCTGTATGTGACCGTTCATGAAGGAGATAGTGATCTTGATCTGGGACCCGACGATGAAGCGGCCGGCTTCTGGAAATCGGAAACGGGAATCGATCCCGAGCACATCCTGTACTGTCCGACAAAGGACAATTTTTGGATGATGGGTGATACGGGGCCCTGCGGTCCGTGCTCGGAAGTCCATATCGACCTGCGCTCCGATGCCGATCGAAAGAAGCTTTCGGGAGCGTCGCTCGTGAACGCCGACGATCCCCGGGTTATGGAGATCTGGAATCTGGTCTTCATTCAATACGATGCTCAGATTGACGGTTCGCTGCAGCCACTTCCGGCGCAGCACGTCGATACGGGCATGGGCTTTGAACGAGTCGTCGCCGTGTTGCAGGCGAAGAACAGCAACTACGACACCGACCTGTTTGAGACGCTCCTTGAAAAGATCGCCCGGCTGTCACCGCTCGAAGGGCTCGAGTCGTACGACCGGATCAAGGGGTCTGCAGACGAAGTTGAGCGGATTCGCGTGGCGATGCGCGTCGTATCTGATCACGTCCGGACGATAACGTTTGCCGTGTCCGACGGAGTGTCGCCCGGCAACGTGGGTCGGGGCTACGTGATCCGACGGATCCTGCGCCGCGCGGTTCGGTTCGGCTACCAGACGCTCGAGCTGCGTAAGCCATTCCTGTATTTGCTGGTAGACGCCCTCGTCGACAAGATGTCGGGTCCGTTTCCGGACATCGACCGCAACCGGGATTACATCGAGCGCATCGTACGAGCGGAGGAGGAGAGTTTCCTCGAGACGCTCGGCACCGGACTCTCGTTCTTCGATCAGATTATTCCCTATGTCAGGTCGATCGAACAGGGTGCCGACGCGAAGGAGGTTCAGAAATCGATGGCATCCGATCGGCAGACGATGGATCTGCTGACGAAGGCCTATGTCGACGTCGAGGATGCATCTGAGATCCCCGGGTTGTTTGCGGACACTGCTGCCCACGGCAACCTTCCGGGCCAGGTCGCCTTTTTGCTGCATGACACGTATGGCTTCCCCGTTGATCTCACGCGGCTCATGGCTCGCGAGACAGGACTCGGTATCGACATGGATTCCTATACCGACCTGATGCAGCAGCAGAAGGATCGGGCGCGTGCCGCCGCCACGTTCGTCGTGTCCGACGTTTCGGACGGAGACTGGAGGACGATCTCCGAAGGCGCACACTCAGAATTCGTAGGGTACGATGAGGAGGACATCGCGGACGCGGTGATAAGGCGGGTACGCACGGTCGAGAGTAAAGACGGCCAACTCGTGTCTCAGTTGATTCTGGATCGAACACCGTTCTATTCAGAGAGCGGCGGGCAGATTGGAGATACGGGAATACTTCTCGTTGGAGATGAGCAGGTTCGAGTGCTCGACACACGGCGGGCCAACGGAGACGTCATTCATTTTGTCGACCGGCTGCCCGATGAGCTGGACGGACCTGTACGAGCCAGCATTGAGGCGCCGCGCCGAATGCGCATCAAGAAACATCATACCGCCACTCATCTGCTGCACGCGGCTCTGCGTGAGGTACTGGGTCCGCATGTCGCGCAGAAGGGTTCTCTCGTTGCCCCGGATCATCTCAGGTTTGACTTCAGCCACTACGAGCGAGTTACGCCTGAGCAGCTGGACACCGTGGCACGCATCGTGAACGAGAAGGTCCAGGAGAACGTCGCGAAGATGGAAGAACAGTCTGTTCCGATCGATGAGGCTCTCGAGCGAGGAGCGATGGCGCTGTTCGGCGAGAAGTACGGAGATCGCGTGCGGGTTATCACGTTTGATCCTTCCTACTCCGTTGAACTGTGTGGCGGCACGCACGTCGACGCGACGGGTGAGATCGGTGTGTTCGCTTTTCGGCACGAGGGATCCATTGCGGCTGGCGTCCGTCGGGTCGAAGCCATCGCGGGCCTGGACGCTCTGGCCTTCATGCAGAGTCGAATCGATGAGCTGGATCGCGTTCGAGGTCACTTCAAGACGCTTCAGCGGCCAACGGACGAGGAGGTAGCCGATCTTCTTGAGCGCAACAAGTCGCTGTCGAAAGAAATGGGTAAGCTCAAGAGTTCGAGTCTTGGCGGAATCGTCGACGAGGCGCTTAAAAATGCGATCGACGTGTCGGGAATACGTGTTGCCGTCGCGAATGTCGGTGAGGCGGATATGGAATCGCTTCGGTCAACCGGTCAACAGCTGCGGGACCGGGCCGCCTCGGGTACGGTCGGCGTGCTGGGTGCGGTCGACGCGTCTGGTGAAAAGGCTTTGATCGTCGCGGTTGTGACCGATGATGTAATCGCGGGGTCGTCGATCAAGGCCGGCGACGTGGTTTCACACCTGGCCAGAATTGTGGGCGGCGGTGGCGGCGGCAGACCGGAAATGGCTACGGCCGGTGGGAAGAATCCCGATCGGCTCGCCGAAGCGCTCGCAGAAGCCCAGAAGTGGGTCGCATCCCGAACGGGTGCGTGAATATGATTGGACCAGGCGTAGCGGTTGAATATTTAGGAGGCGGCGGCTAGCTTGAGCCCGCGCCGACAAGGGCTCCCCACAGCTCACACAGGGCCCGAATCAATCACCTGACATCGGATACGAGTGCTCCACACGGTATACGACAAACTGCTCGCCACCAGCGCCACCAAGGGCGCCGGCTTTATTGTTCTCGTCGATCCCGATCGCATCGCTGAGGACAAGGTGCCTTCGCTTGTTGCGATGTGTGAAAAGGCGGACGTAGACGCCTTTTTTGTAGGATCCAGCATACTTGCCCACCCGAATTTCCATCGATTCGTCACGATTCTGAAGGAAGCGAGTTCGTTGCCGGTCATCGGCTTTCCCGGTTCCGTCGGCCAGCTTTCTCCAGCCCTTGATGCGGTGCTTTTTCTTTCCGTCGTCAGCAGTCGCAACCCGGAGTATCTGTTCGGCCAGCACGTACATGCGGCGCCGGTCATCCGATCGATGGGTGTGGAGCCCATTGCGACGGGCTATATGCTTGTGGACGGCGGGAAGACCACGACGGCTCAGTACGTGACGCATTCGATGCCGCTGCCTTGCGACAAGCCCGATGTTGCCGCCGCCACGGCACTCGCGGCCGAAATGATGGGAATGCGACTTCTGTTTGCCGACGGAGGCTCCGGAGCAGCGGGCAGCGTGTCCGAACCGATTGTGAGCGCCATCTCAGAGGTCTGTTCGGTTCCGCTCGCCGTGGGTGGTGGCCTTCGATCGCCAAACGAGGTTGCTCGGAAGGTGCAGGCGGGCGCCCGGTTTGTCGTCGTGGGAACAGCCGTCGAAGCACGACCAGACGGCGGTTTCATCTCGGAGCTCGCTGCGGCGGCGCACATTGCCGTACCACGTCCGATCTGACGCGATCCTAGACGGCCGAAGCCCACCCGGGTCGGGCTCGCTGAACCAACTCCACACTCAACCCCCACAGTCGCTCTGCCTGGTCTGAATCTAGAGCATGTGGTTCCATGGGCCTTTCGACGCAGTCAACAAAATACTTTCCGGTGACATGGCTCACGTCTGCCGAGGTGGCCAGGTAGACCGAGGTGGCAGCACCTTCCTCTACGCCCGAGCCCTTCATGCTGAACCCCGCTCGCAGCAACTTAGTCGCGATGACGCCGGGGTGCAGCGCATTGGCCGTGATGTCATCGGCCGCCAGCCGGTCCGCAAGCGACTGCGTAAACAGAACGTTCGCGAGCTTGGACTGAGCATAGGCCTCGTAGCCACCGTACCGCGCGGCACTGTTGATATCATCGAAGTTGATGGTTCCACTTCGGTGAGCTACGGAAGAGACATTGACGATGCGCGAGGGCCTGCTATTCCTCAGCAGTTCCAGGAGTTCATGTGTTAGCAAGAAGTGAGACAGGTGATTAACGGCGAATGTCAGCTCGACGCCGTCTGGGCTGACCTCCCGGTCATTCAGGAATACGCCTGCATTGTTGATCAGGACGTCAAGCGAGCGAACCTCCCGTTTGATCTCAGCACTCATCGCGAACACCGCGTCCACCGTCGACAGATCCGCAGAAACGGTGATGTGGTCATCCCGGTCGCCGGCGGCCCGGACGTGACGATGTGCGTCGGTCAGACGCGCGGGAGTCCGGCCGTGGAGAATCATGCGATGTCCAAGGCGAGAGAGTTCTACTGCGGTGGCGAGTCCGATACCGTCGGTAGCGCCAGTCACCAGGATCGTCTTGCTTGTCATTTAGTTGCGTGGTGTTTGCTATTCGGGAGATTTTAAACGGGGCTTCTTGCAGTGCAGACTGACAGCCATGTACCTTTCGAACCGAAACGGGACATCCGCGTTCGTAGCGCGGGGCAGGCATAGACGCACGGTTACATCGTGTGCGCTCATACGGAGGGGTGCCGGAGTGGTCGAACGGGGCGGTCTCGAAAACCGTAGTACCCCTCGCGGGTACCGTGGGTTCGAATCCCACCCCCTCCGCCGGGCTCCCGGTTGCATTGATCGGGAGCCCGAAGTGCCTGCCGCTCGCAGCCCGGCCGTGCGACTGCGAACCTCGCATGGTCGTTTCCGTTCTATTCCCAGAGTCATTCCGGTTCAAGCATTCCGTTTCTACTCCCACCTGTGAGTGCTGTGAAGATATCCGATATCCGAATCGCACCTCGTTTTGTCGTTGCTCTGGGTTTGCTGCTGGTCGCGGTTGAACCGGGCTTCGGGCAGATCTATCCGATAGAGGTCCGTCCACCCGCGCTGTCGTACCGCGTGGCGCAGACCGATCACTTCGACTTGATCTACCAGAGCGGATACGAGGCGGAGGCGGCAGAGGTCGGTGCGGTCCTCGAACATTCCTATCTGGAAGCGAACGCGCTCACTGGTACGCGGCGAAGGTTACGCGTTCCGGTGGTGCTGGACGCCTACAACGATCGATCGAACGGGTTTGTGACGCCGTTTCCTTTTCGCATGGAATTGGAGATTCCGCCCCTTCGGGGGAATGGTCTTTCGCCGCGGCATCCGTCGTGGCTGAACACGGTGGCCCGTCACGAACTCGTTCACGCCGCGCACGCAGAATCTGGCTCCGGGTTCGGTCTCGTTGGCCTGGTTCGACTGCTGTCGCCCGACATGGCGCGGTCGCTAAACCTCATGGTCCCGGCCGGGATTGCTGAGGGTGTGGCGGTTCATCTCGAATCGCAGGGTGAGCATCGGCCAGGCCGAATGAACCACTCTTTTTTCACGATGGAATTCAGAGCGGCAATCGCAGCCGATCGGCCGTGGTCCCTTGCGCAGATGCTGGAGCGCCCCCGGTACAGTTTGCCTGGAGATCGGTTCTATCACGGAGGATCGTATCTGTATCGTTACCTCCACGAGCGGGACGAGGGCGAGACTTTTCGGCGGGCGCAACGCCTCCACTACGTCATGCCGCTTTTCGGTTACGGCGTGAGTCTCTGGTATGGCGCCAGGAGGCCGCCGTGGATCGTAGGTCGCGACTTTCGACTGGCAGCGCGTCAGGCTGAGCTCGAGCGGCAGGTTCGACTCGGACAGATCACCGAGGCGCGCGTTGTGGCGGGAGGGCGTGGCAACGTGCACAGACGTCCCCAGTGGCTTTCCGATACCCAGGTGGTGGCCTACGCGACTGGCTACTACTCGCGCCCCGGCTTCTATCGGTTTGACGTGAAGACCGGGAGCAGACATCGGATTTCGGCAGAGCGAATTACAGAGGATGCGTTCTTCTCGTTGTCCGCGGATCGGAGCCATCTGACCTTCTCCCGATATCATGTAGACGCTGTAATTCCCGGCCGTCGTATCGCCGAGGCGCACCGACTTGACGTGAGCACGGGCGTGGCAGATCGGCTCACGAGTGAGGGGCACGTCTTCTCGGTTGCGGCGAATCGTCATGAGGAGGCGTGGGGCGTCGTTACATCCGGCCAGTACTCACGACTTGCGACTATCGACGCGGACCTGACTCTGCCGGCCGTGCCACTGTGGTCACGAAGCGTCGTCAAGACGATGGCGTGGAGTCCGACGGGCGACACGCTTGCCGCGCTCGTCAACCGCGACGGGTATCAGGGCGTGCAGTTGATTTACCGGAAGGGTAGCGACTTCGTCGTCGAGCCCCTGATACTGTCCGGCGAATTCTCGGTCCTCGATCTAAGCTGGTTTCCCGATGGGAGGCGGCTGATGTTTTCGGCTGATACAGAAGATGTGCCCAACCTCTTCGTGTACGACCTCGAGGCGAACTCGGTCAGCCGAATCACGAACGCACAGTATGGCGCGTTCGAGGGATCGGTGTCACCGGATGGTTCTCGGGTCGCGTTTGTGGAGTACCAGCATGAGGCGTGGAGGCTTGCGGTTGCGGGGCTCGGCGAGCTCGAGTGGCGGCCCGTACCGTCTGACAAGTTTTCGGCCGTCGAACTCTTTGAAGATCCGCCCGCCGCGGCATCGATTACTCCGGAAACAGTTGATGCGTTGCCTTCGACCACATACAAGGCGTTCAGATACCTGTCGCCCAGAGGATTCCTGCCGGTTTTTGACTACGACCTGACGCCACGGAATGCAGGGGATATTGATCTCGGGATCGGTATTGGCGCGGCCGTAACGGGTGCCGATCCACTTCAGCGGTGGTCCTATGTGGGCGGTGCGTACTACCAGGCGAACGATTTTTGGGGACAGTTCAGCGTGGCGAGTGGCCGAAGCATTCTTCGGCCCACGGTGTCCGTGTTTCGAACGCCATCAACGCGTCTGGCTCAGACAGAAACAGGAATCCGCCGAGTCGGCTGGGAGGAGCAGGGAGCGCGAATGGCCCTGACGCTGCCGGTCACTCTGGCATCTAATGTCTATCGGTCCACGTTACTGTTCAGTCTGAGCGGGGAGCTATCGAGGGCACGGTTCTTCGACACGGGCGGGGCTGCGCTCACGCCGTTCTCTCGTCGTGCAAGTCTTACGCCAACGCTGCTGCTGGGACTGGGTCTGCACGCGACGGGTCGAGACCTTCGGTTCAGTCGAGGAGTCAGCCTGGGCGCGACATCGACCATCGACGCATGGAGTGATGCAGACAGGCGGCAGGCCATGCTTGCCGAAGTCCGCGTCTTCACAAGATCGATCCCGAGCACGGGAGGCTCCATCAGTCTGATCGGCGGACTGCTCTGGCAGAACAGACCCTCGGTGTACAACCTCGACTTCTTTCTGCCACGCGGATTGGAGGACACGTACCTCTCTAGCGGTTCTTATCTCAAGTTTGGCGCAGACGTGATTCAGCCGCTGCTGTACGTCGACAATGGGCTAATCATCCTTCCGGTCTTCCTGAAAGCGATCTACGCGTATGGATTCGCGGAGTCCGTCAAGTCGACATCGAGCCTGTCTTTCGATTTCGATTCCGTGGGTGGTGGAATCGGGTTTCAACTTCGGGTGCTGCACGCATTCAGTCTTGAGATGCGCTTTGGAGCGGCCTATCGACCGGACAGCGGGGAATTCGACGCTGTGTTCAGATAGGCGGACCGCTCTGGCAGGTCCATGAAATGGATAGCAAGCCGGACGCGGCGACCCCGAGGCGGGAAGTTTGTGGTTCGTAGATGAATTCGAGTTTGCGACGAACCTCTGTCTTCAGTCGGGGTTCAATTCAGCGATAGGAAGGGTAGAGACCGAGAACAACAATCAGATCTCTGAATATGGAGCGACGGGTGTGCAAAGCGTGCGGATCTGACGCGATGGTCCCGATGGACGTCGTGGTTGAGGCCGACGAGTACGAAGACCTGATCAGTGACGACGACACGGAGTCTCGATTCTTCACGTGTCATGTCTGCGGAGACAACTGGCTGAGTCTGAAAGAACAGCCATCGGGTGGAGAGTGCCAGATCGTCTTTATTCACCAGATGGGGATGGACCCGGTTCTGAAGCGTGTGGCCCATATGGAGACGCACATTGTATTGAATGATGGAACTGTCGGGCACTGGGACTACTTCCTGAACGACGATCCAGTCGATGCCGATATCTGGCACGCGAAGCTTCGCGATCGCCGCAAACTGCTGAAGTCGATCTGCACGAACTAGTGCGGCCTAGCGACGGCTTTCCGGTCACGGCGGCCTGGCCCCGCGAACAGACATAAGCTGTCAGCGGAATCTGACTCTCATCTCACCTCCAATAGTCGAGATTCTGTCGCCGGGCGTTTCATCGAGTCCACTGCCCGCAGAGTCGCGCCCAGGCCATCGCGTACGCGAGTATTTCAGGCGGATGTCTATCCGATGATCGGGACTCAAGCGAATCACCAGCATCCAGCGCTCGCCGTTCCCTGAGAAGGACGGAATAGTCGACCCGTAACTCAGGCCAGGTTCGTACGCGTACACCCTGGCGTCTCCCGTGTCCGAGTCAAAGAGGGCGAATCTCCCGACGACATCCAGCCATTCGCCAATCCGGGAATGGATGTCGACGGCGAGCAGGTGTCCCTCGGACGACCCGGTCGGTCCGCTATTCGCGATCGTGGAGGCATAGCGCAAGTTCATGCGACTGAAACGGCGGATGGGTATTTCCGCGAGTATCGAGTAGCGATACGAACGTGACTGAACGGTGGTCAAGACGGGTGGACCGAACGAATCCGTGGTCGTGGTCGCGACGCTTCGCTCCTTCACGCTCGCCTGTAGTCGGATGTGGTTGCTGCCCAGTCGGGTTTCGATCGCGATGCTGGAATGGTGACCGTACGTTGGGGTCAGGACGCCGAATCGCAGCCAGCCAGACCAGTGCACGTCATGCGACGCCCTGAAGCGGATCCCTCTTGGCAGGCGGTGCCGTATACCGATCGTAATACCGGATTCGTTGCCGAGCGGTCCACCGCCGCTTCGAGGCACGGAGCCGAGCAAACTGGAACCGGATTGTGACAGGCGACGGAGGTAAACCCAGATCGACGAGAGGGAGTGCACCGGCAGGACGGCGCCGACTACGAGTCCTGCTTGGCGTCCATCGACCAGTGCCAGTTCGGTGTGTGCCTCGATCCGGCGAGCCTTCATCGACAGATACAGGGCGGTGCCCCACTGTGTCTGCCCGGAAAACGAGAAGGCCTGATCCGGCCGGATACCCTGGAGTACCGAGCCGCCGTATCTCAACGCATACGCCGCCACGCCGCCTTCGATCGAACGCGTTCCAAGATTGACGTACCCGCCGACTATGTCGATGTACAGTTGCCCTCGACGGGCCATCTCCGTCTCCGTGCGGTGCAGGCCGGAGCCTGTCGCCAGTCGATAGGCCGTGACCGGAGCGTCATCATGGCTCGTCGTATCGCGCGTGGCGTCCACGTTTCGTCGAGACGCAAAAAGCGACGCTGCCCACGGTCTGCCTGCGCCGAGCAGAACGGCGGCGCCTCGATAGAAGCTCGCCTCGTTGAACCCTCGGTAGGGTCGTGTGCCCATCGATCGCGGTCGTAGCGGACGGGAGGCGATGCCGAAGGAAGGCCGTCCAAGCAACAGGCCCCAGCCCCAATGGGCGACGAAATCGCCGAGAATCAGGGATTCCAGAATGCCCACATTCGATACATCGAGTGTCGCAGTCACAAAATCCACAAAGGTGTGTTTATCGCGGAGTCGAATCGACAGTTGTTCCCCGGCATCCTTCTCGGCTCCAAAACGCATGGCTACATGTTGACCGATTGATAGGTGCGCGTGAAGGAGCGCCCGAACCGGCGATCCCGCGTAGGTCGTCCTGGTCGTATCGCTTCGATCGTAACCGCGACCCGTATTTACGCGTCGGGTTAGCAATTGAATGAACTCGAATCGCGTCTTGCCTGTTGGTGTGCGAGTCACCCGACCCGCGCTCAGCCCGGATTCCTCCAGAGCGCCCGCCAGGGCATCGGCCTCCTCCGGCGACTCAACTCCTTGTATCGCATCCTCAAGGCCCGGGATCTGTGTTGAGTCTTCAGCTTGCGCTCGGGCAACAGCCAGCGAGCAGTGAAGGCCAATGATCACGATGATAGCTATTCGCATTCGATGTCGTGCCGTTCTCAGCGGCCGATCGCAAATCCGACGGAACGCGACCACCCGAGCTGTTGATGCCGACGGCTTGCGACCCCCGCTTCGACAATACCATGTCTCACACCAATCCCGAAGCTTACTGCTGAGGGTCCCGTCGCAATCGCCGCGCGGAGTACCAGCGGACCAAGCAAGACGTACTCACACGCAAGATGCGCCGATGGATTGAATCCGGCATCCTTGCTGATTACGGCGTTCACGGCAAGATCGTCCGATATCAACAGGCGTGACCCGAACTCGATTCGCCGGATGGCGTCCGCCGCGTCGTCCCGGCTTCGCATCAGGTTGTGGATAGCCATTCCCACAGTCGCAGTGGGAGAGAGTCTGATCCGGAGTCCCAGTGCAGCCCTGGCATACCCTGCGGATCCGAAATCTCGAATAACCAGGCGGGTGTACGAGATACGGGCACCTACGGTGAGCGACTGAAAGAATGTCACTGGCGTTACGACGACGTGCATGGTCTGTCGCCTGAATTGCTCGAAGCCGAATGATTCGACGACGGCTGCCGCCGAACCGATTTTCGTCGCGAGCGCCAGAGCCGCCGACACATGATCCAGTTCGCTCAGTCCAAACGAGCGACTGGAAGAGAGCGCCAGTCCTACACCTTGCGTTGTGGCGGGTGATGCGGGATTACCCAGTGCATGGCGATCTACCGAGACGGCTGTCGCTGCTCCTCCGAGGCCTGCGACACGCGGGCCCGCCGCCAGGGGCTGCCCGAGCGCGGACGACAGCGCAAGGGCGAGAACGGGTAGAGTGAATACTGTTCGCCTTGCGGTCACGAGTGCGGGGCCCGATACTGTTCGTTGCGGGATTCTACGGAGGCGCCCTGCCGCGTACGAAACACCCATTTGCGGAACGATGGTGCAGTCCAGAAACCGGCTTACGGGTCGGCTGTAATACAGGAGGTCGTAGCCGGATTCACTGCCTTCGGCCCGGCAGGCATTCCGACATATATCCGCATTTGCCAGCTCGACATGAAGCGAATCATTGCCATCCTGTGGCTTGCTACAATCACTCTTCCTGCAATTAGTTACGGGCAGGAGTTAAACTGTGGTGTGACTGTAGATTATAGGGCGCTGAGCGGGTCGGACTACACCTATCTCGACGAGTTTCGCGAGGCGGTTCGCGAGTACCTGGGGCTGCAGCAGTGGACCGACGACACCTTCGAGGAAGTCGAACGAATTGACTGCACGGTCCAGATCACGTTCATGGAAGCGCTCTCCCTGACACGCTTCCGCACGAAGCTCGTTATCGCGAGCCGACGACCGATCTACGGGACTGCTCAGAGTTCCATCATCCTGCAGATCAACGACGATAACTGGGCATTCGATTACCCGCAGGGCACACCGCTCATTTCGGATCCTGACAGGTACGACGAACTCACATCCGTGCTCGATTTCTACGCCTACATCGTGTTGGGGTACGACTACGATACGTTTTCAGAATATGGCGGGAGCGAGCTGTTTGAGCGGGCCCGGCGCATTGCGGATATTGCGAAGTCGACCGGTGGCGCGGGCTGGCAGGAGCTGAGCGGAGACCGAAGCAGGTCGCAGCTTGTCCGAGAGCTGTTGGATCCGAGATACCGTCCGCTCCGAAAGATCTATTTCGAGTACCATTTCGATGGACTCGACCACTTCGTCCAGGAGACGGAGGTAGCGCGCAACTCGGTGCTCGCGTCGCTGGAGGCGCTGAAGCCGATGGTAGACGTGAATGCGCGCTCGTATGTCGTGGATCTGTTTTTCTCGGCCAAGTATCGGGAGTTGGCGAGCATCTTCGAGAAGTCGACGCTGGCTCCCCAGGCCTTCGACGTGCTGAGCGAGATGGATCCGGCGCACCTCACTGACTACAATGCCATGATTCAGTAGGTCGTCACACTGTCGATGACGACAGTGCAGCCGGGTCACGCTTTTTGCGACCGAGTCTGCAACCTCACCGGACCACGCTGGCAGGGCCGGCTAACGGTCTAGTGAGCAGGTGCAGGTATCGCGCACTGATTTCGGCTGCGCATCGTCGTCGCGCCACGGTCTGTCAACGTCTCCGCGGTCTCGGAAAGGCAGCTAGCGCAACAATTCCTCCAGTTCGACAGACGAGTCCGTGCGTGTGTCTCTGTACTTGACAATCACCGGAGTGTAAGTGGAAATGCCGTGCTCCCGGGCGAACGCGCTCCGTGAGCTGCGGCTTCCAGGGACCAGAACCGCACCCTCAGGGACCTCGAGGACTTCGTCCCGTTCGATAATCCGTTCACGACGAAGGTCATAGATGCGCATCGAGCTCGTAAGCTGAACGCCCGGGGCCAGCACGGCGCCGTGTCTAATGATGCAGCCCTCGTACACTCCGCATCCGCCACCGATGAACACCTCGTCCTCGATGATAACCGGGAGAGCCTGCGGGGGCTCCAGCACGCCGCCGATCTGCGCGCCTGCGGACAGGTGCACGCCGCGGCCAATCTGCGCGCAGCTACCGACGAGCGCATGAGAATCAATCATGGTCCCCTCATCGATGTAGGCACCGATGTTGATGTACATCGGCGGCATGCATACGACACCAGGCGCGACGTACGATCCCGCACGGATCGCCGATCCGCCGGGCACAAGCCGGATCTCGTCTCCGACTTCCATCTGGCGTAGCGGGAATGTGTCGTTGTCGAAGAAGTGGAATCGACCTTCGGAGTAGTCCTCGAGTTCGCCGAGACGGAACCCCAGCAGGATGCCCTTCTTGACCCAGTCGTTGCTGTGCCAGACACCCGCGTCGTCGCGCGTCGCGGCCCGGATGTTGCCGTGCTCGAGTTCGCGTCGAAAAGACTCGAACACTTCGAGGCCTCGCTCGCGTCTCAGCTCGTCGGGCGACTGGTCGAAGTACTCGTTGATGCGGTCTCTGATCTCGCGGATCATGCTCGATGGTCTCGAATGTTCTGATCACCAGAGTAATCTACAGGACCGCCGATTGGGAAGTGATGATTCGGGTGGATTGGCGATGCGCTTTTGCTGGCGACGGAGTGGAGTTCGCCTTACTGTTCCGGACGCGGTCACGTTGAAGGGTCGGATTCGATCTTCCCGGCCCGTGCCCGCCCTGGGATCTGGATCCGGAGTCGACGGTCAACAGGACTTGGCCGCTACATCCGTCCGTGCGACCGCCATCAGGGGAACGACATAGGCCCGGCTGCGGTGACTGTCGGGCCTATGCTTGCGAGAACGGCACTAGTGCATGCCTTGATCGGGCTGGTGCTCTGCCATCCCTGAGGCAACCAGCCCGACCCACTGGTCCGGCTTGAAGATGCCCTGGCCATACTGCGTGTCGTAGTCGGCAGTTGGCTTCGCCCCGACTATCTGTTCTACAGACATTCCCTGCTCGAGCATGGACTGGATGCGTGCATAAACCACCATCAACATCTCGCGATAGGCGACGAGGTCTTCACGTGATGCCACGCCACCGTGTCCTGGGATGATTCTGGTTTCTTCGTCGCAGAGTTCGAGGATGGCGTTCACCGCGTGGATAACACCGTGGATGTTGCCCCCGTTGCTAGCGTCGATGAATGGGTAGAATCCGTTGAAGACGATGTCGCCCGCGTGGATCACGTTCGCTTTCTGGAAATGAATGATCGCGTCGCCATCCGTGTGAGCGTGCTTCGCATGGAAGACCGTGATGACATCTCCGTTGTAATGCACAGTGATCGTGCCAGGGAACGTAACAACTGGCAATGCTTCGAGAGGCGCCGGCTCCATCTCCATACCAAATGCCGCGATAACCTGCTTCGTCGTCAGTCGATGGCGGGCGTTCTCGTGGGCGATGATCACGCTGCCGGCCTTGCCGAAACTCTCGTTACCTCCGACATGATCACCGTGGAAATGCGTGTTGACGAGGAACTCCACCGGCTTGTCGGTGAGCGCAGCAACGGCTGCCATGATCTTGTCTGTCAGTGGAGCGAACTGATCGTCGATCAGGAACGCACCGTCATCTCCGACGGACAGGCCGATGTTGCCGCCGGGACCGGTGAGCATGTAGATGCCATCCGCCACGGGAACGGTCGAGATCTCGGCGTCGGATAGGTCCTGCGCGATTACCGGGGTTGCAAGGATTGAGAGTGCCCAAAGGGAGATGATAGTTCTGTAATGCATCGTACGGGGTATTGGTTGGTTGGCGCCGGAAGATATGCGAAATGCGAGTGGTCGCAAAGAGACGCCGAAGGGACCCGTCACCGACACCCTTGGTAATCATCTGGACAAGGGGAGGCGCAAAGGTGTATCGATCACTTGACAACAACCAGGGTTCTGCTCACTCGATAGTTATCGACAACTGCGTCCAGGACATACACGCCGCTCGACCAGTTGCCGGTTTCGAGTCTGAACTCCTGGCGACCCGCCGGCATCATGGCATCGAATACCGAAGCTACCATTCGACCGAGCACATCGTAGACGGATGCCTTCACGAACGCAGGTCTGTTGATCAAGAAGCCTATGCTGACGTTGCCGGAGGTGGGAAGAGGATAGACAGTGAAGTCAGACACCGGCGAGGTGGCCGTATTTGTCTCGATCGTGTCGGTCGCCAGTGCCGCGGTCTTCATCCAGCGCGTGTTTCCCGAGGCAGCCTTGCCGCCGGCACGGGAAAAACTTCCTCCAACGACAAGAGCGCCATCCGGGTCACGTTATCGTTACCGGCCACTCCAGGTGATGTAGTTCGTCGCATGTCGATGATAAGCGCATGCGCAATTAGCACAAGACTTGCGGCTTGGCACCCTCCGTGGGGAAATCCCTGAAGGACAAAACCCCGACCTGCACGGTGAGTTGGGGCATTATCAAGAACCGAGTCGTCCACCAACCCAGGGGGCCACCTCCGCGTCGCCTCGACATCGGCGTAGTCGAGAGGTGAAGGGTCGGGTGAGGTTTCTTGATTTCCCGGGAGGTCGTGGTTAATGTCCGGCACCCAACCGGCGAGTATTTCAGTGGACGAACTCCCAATTCACTTCAGTTTTGTCGAAGGTATCGCAGTAGTAGCAGTCGATCGGCCGCCCGATTATTTGGTCATGCGTCTCTTGGACGCCGCGGTGGCAGAACTCGTCGAGCGGGAGCGACATCGCATCGTGCTGGACCTCCGGAATCCCGGCCTCTCGACGGAGCTTTTTGTGGGATGGGAGATGGCGTTGACTGAGGAGCTACGCGAGAACAGCATCGAACTCCACCTTACAGTGGTGACCGATGACTACAGGTTCGCGCATGACTGCGAGGTTGTGGGAATACCGACGTTTGTGTCAGTATCAGAAGCTGTTGCGAGTTTCTTCGATGACGACTAGCAACGGGCCGTAGGCACCGGTAAGGGTCATGACCGCCAGGCCTCGGGGTGGAGAAGCGCCAAGAACGTGTCCAGCGGCCTCGGACGAATGGCTCCGTTGAACTTCATCTCGCGAAGGACGTCCCGACTCCGTGCGATCGGCACTACAAAAAAAACGCCCACAGAACTACCAGTGATGTCAATTCCGAGGCGTTTCCTTCGATGTACGAGAGGGGGGACTCGAACCCCCACGGGTGTTACCCCACTAGATCCTAAATCTAGCGCGTCTACCAAATTCCGCCACTCTCGCAAGCGGCAGGCTGTTATCGCGCGCGCAGCCATTGGTTCCG
>JABDKH010000029.1 GCA_013002345.1 Rhodothermales bacterium | reverse complement strand
TGGTCCGTCCGAGGATGAAGCTGATGTCACAGCCTCCGCCGTCATTGAGTCGTTCGGGATCATTCACAAAACGCAGCTTGGCCTGCGTCTGTCCAACGCGATCATCGGCGCGGAGAGGAGCCAGAAGGGCCTTCACGAATCCCGGCTCAACGACCATATCGTTATCGAGGAACAGGAGATAGGTCGGATGCAGTTTCTCGAAGGCCAGACGGGCAGCGGCGTTCCTTCCGCCGGCCACACCGAGGTTGTCCGCGCTCTCGTGGAGCATCACTCCGGGAAACGCTGCGGCTACCGCTTCGGCCGTGCCGTCTGCGGATCCGTTATCCCACAGCAGGATGTCGAACGGCTGGTCGTCGTCTTCTTGCAGGCTGTCCAGACATCTCAATGTCATGTCCCGCTGGTTGTACGTGAGAATCACAACCGCGACACGCTCAAGCCCTGATTTAACAGGGAGATGTTGACTGGCTGGGCCGACTTGCATAGAAGCTGTCTACTCAGACTCCTTATCGAAACAAATAGATGTAGTAATCCGACTCGCCCACACGTCGCCAGCCGGTGGTATTTGCACGGTATGGCACACTTTCGGCGACGATCGCCCGCACTCCAGTGCGGCGGAACGCGCCGAGTGCCTCCGTACGACTGGATTCATCGCCGTACCAGAAGATGTCCGCGACCGTACCGGGCATTTCCGCGACGATCTTCATCCTGCCCAGCCGTGCCCAGTACGAGTCGAATGCATATCCGATCACGCCCACATGATCACCGGCAACGACTCCGAGCTCCTGAAGCACTTCCGCCGGTTCGCCCGGCCAGTCAGGTCGGTTCGAAGATGTCTGCTCGGCACTGTGTGGCGCCGCAAGAGCAACCACGCCATCAAGATTGAAGATGCCGATCCGGACTACAAGGAACACGGCCATTAGGGCCGCCACCACACCAGCCAGCCTCCGGTGGGAATCCTTGACGACGAGATTTGCGAGCAGGTCTCCAAAGAACAGAACGACAAACACCGCGATGTATCGACCTTCGACCAGAACGAGCGCGTACAGTGCAAATGCCGCGAGGGCCGGGAGCAGGAGCGTTCGATTCAGGATGCCCTCCCACCACTCGTCGATCTTACCGGCACCCACGATGGAGAGCAAAGCAATGCCGAACGTTATTGCCCCCAGGTCCATGAAGAAAAGTCCGGCGTAGAACAGTCCACTGGCTGCGACAGCGATCAGCTGTCGAGCGGGTTGAAGCTGGACGATCGCCCCCCGGTACCAGTAGGATGGATCAAACGAAATCGGATACGTACCAGCAATCGGCTCCGCGAACTCATAGACCGGTGGGGAGTTGTGAACCAGCCTCGAACCGTGCTCCGGTTGGCCGAACCCATCGACCGATCCTTGCCAGTGCGGGTACGAAATTCCGTTGACGTGACGCAGGAACGTTAGGCGACCGGCGTCACCCGTTGTGAAGCGTCCGGTCGACGATGAAATCGCGGCTATGAAGGGAGCCGCGACAACAAGCATAGCTCCAAGCGCTACGGCCGTTCGAACGAGTCGGCGTTGCCGTCCAGCCGACAGAAACGCTGCCAATATGAACGCAAGAGACAGGGGCAACATGACGGACTTCGTCAGATAGGATGCTCCCATCAACAAACCGACTCCGACAAACGCGGCCCAGGAATCCGTTCCGCTTCGAATCCTAAGTATGAGACCAGATGCGAGATAGACCCACACGGTCATCAGCATGTCAGGAGTCACCGACCAGAGTTCTATAAGCCCGAGGGACGTGTAGATAAACAGACCGTATCCGATCACCGGCCATGCCCAGTCCGGCAGACCGGACCGGGATTCCCGGCTGTCTCCGAGACGGCTGCGGCGATGGGTCATCAATTGGCGCCAGAAGAATTCGAAACTCAACAGCGCGACCAGATAGATCGCCAGATTAGCGAGTTGCACTGCGGCGAATTCCCATCGAGCCGACGGCTCGAAAATGTACAAGACCGACCCAAGGATCCACGAGTACATGGGACTCCAGACCGAATTCACGGCCGCCGCCCAGTCGCCGCGCATGTAAAGATCCCCGATGTCGAGATAGCTAATGCCATCTGCATTCATGGAGAAACGACGGACGGCCGCAGCCGTGTGAAGCACACCAAGACCCACTGCTGCAAGTCGGCATACACCGGGCACCCAACGCTCCCAGGAGCTCGCGATCCGTCCACTGTCTTTCGAGGTATTCATTTCTCGCTGATCGACCCCGTTGCGTTTCCTACGGGTTGTCCAGAACTCGCAAGTGTTTCGATAAGGCTGCTGTACAGATCTGCCACTCGGACGGAGGAGAATCGTTCTCGTGCCGTTCGGCAGGCTGCCGAACCAAGTCGCGTCCGGAGGTCTGGATCATCCAGGAGCTTTCGAATCCCGGCCAGGAGCGCATGGCTATCTGCCGGCTTAATCATCAGGCCGTCCTCCATGTGTCTGACGATGTCGCGAACGCCCCCGACGGTAGTCGTAATTACCGGTAGCCCGCACGCCATCGCCTCGACAAGCGAAAGCCCGAAAGCCTCGCTCTCTGTTGGAAAGACGAACAGGTCGGATGCCTGCAGATACTCCTCGACGTTCCGGACCGATCCGGAAAAGCTCACATGATTCTGCAAACCATGATTGGCGACGTATGATCGGAGCTCGTCTTCGCAGTTGTGCATGTCCAATCCTCCCGAGCCAACGAGCAAGAGCTTCGCGTTGGAAAATTCATCAACAACTTCCCTCCACACTCGCAGCAGCAACGCAAGTCCCTTGTACGACACGAGCCTGCCAGTATAGACGCCAATCTGGGCGTGCTGATCAAGACCGAGTCGGTCACGAAGACGCGCCTTCACCGGATCGCTCACAGGTGTAAATCTTGTGGTGTCCACACCGTTCGGGATATCGTGAATCATCTCGGGCCGGATGTGCGCTTCCAGTAGTTCATCTCGTACCGCCGATGAGATGGATACCATGCCGTCGGCGCGTCGCAAGATTCGATTTCGAGTATTGATGAAGAATCTGAATGCCCGGTTCTTTGTCGAGAGTCTCACGGTTCCAAGCCCGCGTCGAAAGAACTCTCCAGACATCTCACCGAGGCTGTCAGCCTTTAGCAGGATCTTCTTTCCCAGGCGCATTCCGATGGCGACCGCCGTGAGTCCGATGATGCGATACCCCGACACGAGGATAACGTCGTATCGATCGCGAAGTCTGATGAGCGCCGGTATTACGGTGAGCAGGAGTCCCCACTTCTTCCGGCGCCCGGTACCGGAGGGAGTGACTCGAAACACCAATAGTTCGCCAACTTTGCCCCTTTTTTCATGAGTAGCATCCGAGCGTCTGGTGACGACGATAACTGAGTGTCCCCGTTCTGCAAGGTTGTTGCCCAGATCCAGCGCCTGCGTTTCCCCTCCGCCAACAACCGGAAAGAACGTTTCTGTCAGTATGCAGATACGCGCTCTGGACTGGGTCAATACATACCTCCTGCACACCGTCTCTGTGCACAACAGGCTACGGCTGATCCGCGCCTACTCATCTTCAGTCACCCCGTCCGATCGCGGATGATCTGGTTGATCGTCCACGCGATCTATTGACAGCATCTGCACCAACTCGATCTGTCGTGCTGACAGGTGAGACAGTCTTACACTCATAAATATCAGTACCAGGAAGATGAACAGAAACGCCAACAGACTGAGCGCGGAGGCTGGATACTCGGCACCGACTAGCCGTGGTAGAAGATCCAGAAGTGAGGGCACTGACACGATCACCATAGAGGCGAGCGTCGCGGCAATCCAGGTCAGGCTGTATCCCACATTGAGCCTGTGCGTGCGCAGCAAGTTGATCATCAATACGATCAACGCGAGTCCTATCAGATCGACGAGGAGTATTCCCTGTAAGCTCATGGTTGTTCCCGGTTGAGGAGGGCGTCGGTGATGGCCGCGATGGTCAGAACTAACGTCTTGATCGGATACTGGATAGCGTTCCAGAAGGTATGCATCGACCGGCCGTGCAGTCTTTCTTTCACAACGACGGGATGTTCGACAATCTTGAAACCAAGAATGCTGAGTCGCACAATCGTCTCAATATGGAAGTCGAGGAAGATACCGCTGCTCATTGCTTCGCAGGCTCGAGCGGTGAGAACCTTGAAGCCGGATGTAGTATCAAAAATTCTGTGCCCGATTAAGAAATGCGTCAAGCTGGAGAACAGCATCTGTCCTACACGACGTTCCAACGGGCCCTGATACGATTTCCCGAGGTAACGAGAACCTATTACTACGTCCGCACCGGTTTCTTTCTGCTCCTCCAGAAGCGCCGGGACATCTTCGGGCCGGTGCTGCCCATCGCCATCTATGCAGACGACAAGATCATAGCCCTTCTCAATGGCGTATTTGAGACCGGTCTGCAGAGCCAGGCCGTAGCCAATGTTGAAGGGGAGATTCAATTGCATCTCGCCCAGTTCCTCGACTTCCTGTTGCGTCGAATCACTGGAGCCGTCCTGAACAACCAGTCGGTCAAGGGTCGGAG
>JABDKH010000028.1 GCA_013002345.1 Rhodothermales bacterium | reverse complement strand
ATCAGACGAAGACCCTGGCTTACATCCTGCGTTGTAACCAGCGGTCCCCACGACTTGGGGATCACCACGTCGGCGTCCTCGAAGGCATCCTCGAACGTGTTACTGATCTCGAATCGCGCACCGCCGGCCTCAGCATTTGCCCCGGCCTGGTCCTCGATCTCGGGCATCAACTTGAACTCGGGGGGGTACGCAAGCGTGACGTCAATTCCGAAGCGCGGCATCATCAGAATCAGACTCTGCGGCACGGAAATCGGCCGCACGTAGTTCGGCGCACTGGTCCACGCTACGCCAAGTTTGAGCCCTTTCGTTTTGCCGAACTTCTCCCGAATCGTCAGGAAATCCGCGAGGATCTGACACGGATGATATATGTCGCACTGCATGTTCAGGAGCGGGATATCCGCATGCGAAGCAACATCCCGCAGGTAGTCGTTTCCCTCACCATACGCACAGTGGCGAATAGCCAGCCCCTCCCCATAGCGGGACAGGACTTTCGCCGTGTCGCGCGCATTCTCTCCGTGACTGATCTGCATCTTGTCAGGCGACAGATACACGGCATGGCCGCCGAGTTGCGTCATCCCGGTCTCGAAAGAGTTGCGGGTTCTCGTGGATGCATCGAAAAAGATCATATAGAGCGTCCTGGCGGCTAGCATTGGTGTGAGTCGCCCTTCCGCTTTCGCCTTCTTGAGATCCGCGGCCAGGGCGAACAGTTTCTCCAGCTCGCTGACCGACCAGTCCTGCGTTGTGATGAAGTGTCGGCCCTTCAGGTCAGTATCCATATCTCTCATCCTTTAGCTGGCTCCACCAGACAATAGTGCTTCCCTGTGCTTAACCAGATCCTCTGGAATCAGGCTGTACACCGCGGCTGCCTTCACCAGATCCTCGATGGCGACCCATTCACCGGTCGTGTGCGCCAGTGCTTCGAGGCCGGGCGCAAACCCGACGGAGGGAATGTTGTGTCTACCCATCGATGCCACGCCGTTCGTCGAGAAGAACCATCGTGATATCGCGGGCTTCGCCCCGTTCACGGACTCCACGGCCGACGCGACTCCCTGGACTAGCGGATGATCCTCGTCCAGAACCCACGTTGGATAGTACTTGTCCTGGTGGGCGCGTTCGCCACGCCAGCTCTTCGTGTCGTATTCCAGAAGTTCAACGACCGCGTCCCCGATACTCGGCAGCGATCTCAACTCCTCGAGCGCGCTTTCGACTGTCTCGCCGACTGTCAGCCGCCGATCGATGTATATCCGGGCGCTGTCCGGAACGGCGTTCAACGAAGGGGTCGTGCACTCAACAAACGTCACCGTCACCGAACCCTTCCCCAGGAACGGGTCGTCCTTCAGCCGCCCGTGCAGCGACTCGATATCACGAATGATCGGCGCCATCTTGTACAGCGCATTGATACCGAGATCGCAGTGAGCGCCGTGCGCTGACTTGCCGCGCGTCGTGATCGTCGCCTCCATGCGACCACGCTGCCCCCGGTAGACGTCGAGATCGGTAGGTTCTCCGATAACCACCACATCGGGTCGCAGACCCTCCTTCTCGATCATGTGAAGCAGGCAGTAGCCATCACAATCCTCTTCCATTACCGTGGCGGACAGGTAGATTGTGACGTCTTCTGGAATCCCGCGGGCAGCAAGCATCTTTGCGCCGTACGCCATGCAGGCAATCGCCGGAAGTTCATCAACGGCACCCCGACCCCAGATTTTACCGTCCTCCATCTTGCCCTTGAACGGATCGAAGTCCCACGCATCCGGATCGCCCACGCCCACACAATCGATATGCCCGTCCATCAGAATCTTCAATGGACCCGACCCCAGGCGGGCCATGACATTGCCGAGGCGATCGAAGTGGACGTCGTCAAAGCCAAGTTTCTCATATTCGCTGCGAACACGCTCGCATCGCTCGCCTTCGCTACCACTCTCTGCCCGTATCGCGATCATTTCGCGCAGAAAGCGCACGATGTCACCCTCGTATTCACGTGCCGCATCCAGAGCCGCGGCGCCTCTTTCACTCATGCTCAGTCCTGTCAATGCGCGTGTGCGCTGTTTCGAATGTCATTCAGAACCCCTGTGTCCCGATTGAAGGCGTCGATCGCTTCGTCCCAGCGTGGGATGTGAGTGGCGAGATCGTTCCAGAATGCCGGGCTCCACAACGCATCCAGTTCCTCAACGGTCTTGCCCTGCTGCTCCACCCAGGTAAAGTACTTTTGGTTGTGAATCGCTTTTCGATCCACATACCTGAGTTCACGAAGATGGTCAGTCGACGCACCCATCAGGTAGCGCTCGAAATCACCCGCCGCGTTTCGCACCGTGTAAGCGCCCCGCGATGCGTTTAGTTCATCGAGTCGCGTCGCGTAGAGATCTACTCCGTCCGTGAAGGACGTGAAGATGATATCGTCCTCGTCAAACTCGTAGTATCGCGCGGTCTTGATCGCCGCCAACAGATTGCAGATACTCGAGATGCCGAGCAGCGGCATATCAGATATGACCCGCTCATCGATTCCGCGCAGCAGGAGTTCTGCCCGACCCTCCGGCTCATTGAACAACCGCATCAGTCGGATCGTCGCCTCGTCGTCGATCGCCGTTACGACATCGGTGTTGCGGACATTGTGGATCCAAGGTACATGCTTGTCGCCGATACCTTCGATGCGGTGGTGGCCGAAGCCGGCTTGCAGGAGTGTGGGGCACTGGAGTGCCTCCGCGGCCGCAATACGACACGAGGGGAACACATGCTTCAGATAGTCGCCCGCCGCCAGCGTTCCGGCCGATCCAGTTGCGCCGACCCACGCCGCAACGCGACCCGTTGACCCGGCGAAGTCCTGAAAAACCGACTCGGCCGCGGGCCCCGTGACTCCGTAGTGCCAGAGGTAGTTACCGAACTCCGAAAACTGGTTGAAGATGACGACATCGTCATGCGTTCGACGGAGCTCGTGGCAAACGTCGAAGATCTCCTTCACATTGCTTTCGCCGCCCGGTGTCGCAATAATTTCGACACCAATATTCTCAAGCCACTGAAACCGTTCCCGGCTCATCTCTTCCGGAAGAATGGCAATGGCGTTGCAGCCCAGGAGCGCGCTGTCGAAGGCTCCGCCGCGACAGTAGTTGCCCGTCGACGGCCACACGGCCCGATGCATGGTCGGGTCAAACTCGCCGTTGACAAGTCGGGGAACGAGACAGCCGAAGGCGGCGCCCACCTTGTGCGCTCCGGTCGGAAAGTGCTGCCCGACAAGTCCGATGATTCGTGCGCGCACCCCCGTCAGTTCGGACGGAATTTCAAACGCATTTACGTTGCCGAATCCACCGCTTCGCGGGTCGTTACGCCACGTAATTCGAAACAGGTTGAGTGGATCCACGGCCTGCATATCAAGCGCCGTCAATCCCGACGCAACAGCGGCGTCTATCTTTGTCGGATCCCTCATCTCTGCGAATGTCGGAATCAGGATCCGCTTCTCCCTGCACCGCTGAATTGCCCGCGTCCGAATGGTGTCTTTACTCATTCCGTCTCGTGTTGGTCAAACCTCTGTATCACTCACCCAGATACTTCGTTCCCCACTTGAGATCCGCAAACCGCGCCCACAGTGCCGGAGACAATTCTTGAGCACGTGCGGCCAGCGCCACAGGATCAATGAATGTGTGTCTGAAGTCTTCAAGGAGCAGTCTGCCGCGCGCTATCGTATGGCGGACAGGCGATTCACTAGCTCCATACACTATGTGCGCGAACAGGTTATCGGTATGCAACGGCGTCGGGGCAGGCGCGTCAACGACAACGATGTCCGCCGGAGCGCCCGGGACTAGCTCACCGAGAAGAGGTTCATCGAAGAATCGGCGGGCTGCGCTGACATTGTTGTGCAGAAGATCAGGCAAGACGTCAAATCCCGATGCGCAGTCCCCCGACACCTGACGATGCAGGAGGAACGCTGAGCGCAACGCGCGTAGCATAGCCGACGACATTCCGTCTGTCCCGAGGCCGACGAGGCAACCATGGCCGGTGGGGTTCACCGTGTTCAGGTGCCCAACACTGTTATTCGCGTTGGACTCGGGATTATGAACGAGTATCGCATCGTGCTCGGCGATCATCCGGTACTCGTCAGCTTGGAGATGGATGCCGTGGGCCAGCAGGCCGTTCCGATCGAGAAGTCCGAAGCGCATCAACCGCTCAACCGGTCGTATACCAAAACTGGCCTGCGTGGCCTCTACATCGACCGGATCTTCCGCAACGTGAATATGACATCCGACGCCGTCGCGTCTGCGCTCCGCGACGGCGGCCAATGTATCGTCCCTCAGCGTGAAGCTCGCATGCAACCCGATGACGCCTCGAACACGTGGATCGGCCGCATGTGCTTCAATGAACTGGAGATTCTCTTCAAGTCCTGACAGGGCCTGGTCGTGGCCGTTTCGATCGGTGATCTCGTAACACAGCAAGGCCGATAGACCGCTCTCTTTAACTGCGCCTCCAATGGCATCCAGACTGCCGCTGATACAGTTCGGAGACGCGTGGTGATCGAAGACAGTCGTGCAGCCCCACCTCACACAGTCGGCCAGCGAAAGCTGGGCTGAGAGGCGAACCGTCTCCAGATCGAGGGCGCGATCCAGTCGCCACCAGAGTCGATCGAGCACATCCGCGAAGTTGCTCATCGGCGTGCCCGGGTTCAAGCCGCGCGCCAGCGCCGAGTAGAAATGATGATGCAGATTGACGAGACCGGGCGCAATCAATCCGCCGCCTGCATCGACGCGACGCGCATCCGGGTAATCACTCTCGAGGTTCGCCCTCGGGCCGACGGCGGTTATCCGATCGCCCGTAAAAACAACGGCCCCATCGGGAGTGACACGCGGACTCGTTACTTGCTCCTGAGAGTATGATGTGACGACCCATCCGTTATACAGGAGTACAGACTCTGTCATGTCGCGTCGCCCGCCAGAGCAGGCTCGGGATTTACCGTGTTGGGCCGACGGGAATTGAAGATGGACTCCCAGACGGTTTTCATTCGCCACAACACACGCGTGTCCATCTCGATCATGTCCATCGCGTCTCCATGGCACGCCTTTACCTCGAGCGGATCCCAGGTGAGATCGAGTCGGACGCCGTTGAATTCGGCTGTTCCGCGATTGAGATGTGGCTCTGGTCTGAACGTGATTTCATTGCCGTCAATTCGCCCGTAAAGAAGGTCATCCTGGCGGCAGAAGCCGTCGCCCGAGACATCTCTTCTGAAATCAGTCATCGAGATGTACACACGCTCCTTAACCAGGAACGGGGCGCCGTGCTCCGGACAGTAGACCTCGCAATTCGAACACTCGTTACAGGCACCTTCGACCACGGCAAGCTGATGCGACTCGCCAATGACGAATTCCGTACCGGCGGTAAGCCGCAGCTCGTTGCCGACACCTAAACCAACGACCTCCGTCGCTGCGGTAGTCGGCGTCGCGTCGTAGGCAAAGATCGCATCGTTGGGACAGGCGCTGATGCACAGGTCGCAGTTTATGCAGTCATACAGTGCCAGCGTGCTTTCAATGCGTCGAGGCTCCTTTCTGTTGGACTCTGCGTGATATCGTCGATCGTCCGCGAGCGGGGGAACGATGTCGCGTCCATTGAGGCGGCCGGCGATGCGGGTAGCGAGCAAAACAAGCGCATCGCCATCGAGGTTCTCTTCAGCCGCCAATGCTCGCAATGCGGTCGGCAGCTGGTCAGGTTCGTCTCTGGCGACAGTTGTCAATTGAGTGCCGTTGCGGTCCCACAGCCTACGGCCCTCACTCTGCGACAGTACGGCCTCTTCAATGGCCTGCGCCCCGTGATCAGTCGCTGCGATAACATACGCCTCGCGACTCGTGGCACCCTTGGCCCGCATCTTCTTTCCCAGCGCCATCAGGTAACGGGGCAGACGGCCGTAGCCACCTTGCCTGAGCAGATCGGTACACGTCGTGACCGGCACCATGCCGCAGGCGACAGCCGACGGGAAGTTGAGTTTGTCGATACCCGCGGAAAACGAAACCGGAAATTCGAAACCCAGGTCCTCCCGAAATCGCTGCATCAGCGTCATCGATATCACATGCAGCGGAGGACCGGACACATACATGTACGGGTCGGACTGAGTCTGGAAAAACTCAGGCTTGTTGGCCACGACGAGCGTATTGGTAAACTTGGCCCCGATCGATGACCCCTGGTCTTCCGCCACCGTACGCAACCGCCGAAGAATTTCCAGGCCGTCGTCGTACTTCAGATCCTGTTCGAACGCTTCACGGCGTAGCTCGATATCGTCATACCCAAGTCGATCAACCACGAGATCCCGGACCGTATTAAATCCCAGGAGAGTAGGGTTGATCTTTATAATCGTATGCAGGCCAATATCTTGCAGCAGGTATTTTGCTATCAACTCGATCTGATCTGCAGGGCAGCCGTGGAACGTTGACAGCGTGACGCACTCCGAGATCGTGGGCGGCAGCGGTACATCCCGGAATGCGGCGAGATCGCCATCCATTAGACCGCGGAGCGCATCAAAATGTGAACCCGGATTCCGCATCGCCCGCAGATAACCGGTGACTTTCTCCGAGCGAATTCCGTCGAGGTCGTAGCCGACACTGATATCGTATACCGTATCGGTGCTCGCGTCAAAGGCCGGGTTGTCGTCATAGACACCAAACACCCTGGTGTCCTTAAGGATTTCGATCAGGTAGACCGCTTTCGCGTACTCCACGAGTGATTCTTCTACGCGCAGTTCCTGCGACCACTCGACGTTGTACCCGACGTTCGGTACGTGAATGCACGGTCGGGGAATTTCCAGGCGGTCGTTAACCTGGACCGTCTTTAGTTCAAGGATTCGCCCGCCCGCCAGCCACGACAAAACAATGTTCTGTGCGAGCTGCGTGTGCGGTCCCGCGGCCGGTCCGACGGGCGTCGAGGCGCTGCGTCCGAAATGCGTGGCGCTGAAGTCAAAGTCGGCCGTCGGCGTGAACCACTTGCTCGCGGGCAGGTCAAAGATCGATCGGCTGACTTCGACTTCACGCCGCATCCGGCGCAGAAGTTCTGGAAAGGGGATGGGGGTCAGTTCTGCCATGCTCGGCGTCAGGCGAAATTACACCGCATGAAATGTCTCATGACCTAACCGGTGGTCTTTTTCTTGTTGCGTGATTTTGGGACAGACGGCGCGGCTGCCGGCGAGTCCTGCATAGGCAGTCGGAAACGACGCACACCGTCATATGAATGAAGGGCGGCAGCAACCGCTCCGGCGGTCGGAACGAGTCCAATCTCTCCAATACCCTTCGAACCATAGCCGCC